>DASTLK010000744.1:0-17434 GCA_035715025.1 Vicinamibacteria bacterium | reverse complement strand
CGCCGTGCCCGCTTCCAAGACGCACTGCGCCACCTGGATGGGAAAGAGATGGAACCCACCCAGGCGGAAGCCGGCGGCCAGGAACCAGAAGTAGCCGGGAGCCAGCGTCCACATGCCGTCCCACATCCGCCACTCGTCGCTGTGGACGATGAAGGACCAGGGATGCGGGTTCTCCGCGACCAGGAGCCCGCCGCGGAAGTAGTGGTATTGATGCCGGAAGAGCAGCGGCTCGTCGACGAGGATCACGTAGCCCAGGCGGAGGAGGAAGGCGAAGGCGAAGACCGCCACCCACCCGGGGATCCGACGTCCCATCCGGATCAGAGGTTCTCGATGATCGCGGACGCGAACTCGGACGTCTTCAGGACGCGCGCCCCTTCCATCTGGCGCTCGAAGTCGTAGGTCACGCGCTTCTGGCCGATCGTCTTCTCGAGCGCGGACTCGATTCGGTCGGCGGCCTCCTCCCAGCCGAGGTAGCGCAGCATCATGCCCCCGGAGAGGATGACCGATCCGGGATTGACCTTGTCGAGGTCCGCGTACTTCGGCGCCGTGCCGTGCGTCGCCTCGAAGATCGCATGGCCGGTCGCGTAGTTGATGTTGCCACCGGGCGCGATGCCGATCCCGCCCACCTGCGCGGCCAGCGCATCCGAGAGGTAGTCGCCGTTGAGGTTGGGCGTCGCGATCACCTCGAAGTCCTTCGGCCGCGTGAGCACCTGCTGCAGGACGATGTCCGCGATGGCGTCGCGCACGAGGACCTTCGACTTCCACTTGCCGTCACCGTGCGTGGGCAGGAGGGCGAGCGCGGTCTCGACCTCCTTGCGCGCCTTCCCCTTCTGGTCCTCGGTCATGAGGTCGTAGCCGGGCTCTATGGCGCGCGCGTTGGCCTCGACGGTGGTCGAGGCGTCCTTCTCCTTGTTGGCCAGGATCCAGCTCTCGCGCTCGGTCACGACCTCGGCGCGGAACTCGCGGGTGGCCAGCGCATACCCCCAGTCGCGGAACGCGCCCTCCGTGAACTTCATGATGTTGCCCTTGTGCACGAGGGTCAGGCTCTTGCGCTTGAAGTCGAGCGCGTAACGGACGGCTGCGCGCACCAGGCGCTCCGTGCCTTCCCGCGAGACCGGCTTGACGCCGATGCCGCTCGTCTCCGGGAAGCGGATCTTCTTGACCTTCATCTCCGTCTGCAGCCAGGCGATGACCTTCTGCGCTTCCGGCGTCCCCGCCGCCCATTCGATCCCCGCGTAGATGTCCTCGGTGTTCTCGCGGAAGATCACCATGTCGACGTCCTCCGGCCGCTTGACCGGGCTGGGGACGCCCTTGAAGTACCGCACCGGGCGCAGGCAGACGTAGAGATCGAGCTCCTGGCGCAGCGCGACGTTGAGCGAGCGGATGCCGCCGCCGATCGGCGTGGTCAAGGGACCCTTGATGCCGACGAGGTACGTGCGGAACGCGTCGAGCGTCTCCGCCGGCAGCCACTCCTTCGTCTGATTGAACGCCTTCTCTCCCGCCAGCACCTCCAGCCAGGCGATCTTGCGCTTCCCGCCGAACGCCTTCTCCACCGCCGCGTCGAAGACGCGCTGCGACGCGCGCCAGATATCACGGCCCGTGCCGTCGCCCTCGACGTAGGGAACGATAGGATGGGAGGGGACGGAGAGCGTTCCGCGGGTGATCGAGATCTTCTCGCCCGATGGCGGATTCAGGGGCATGTGTGGGTCCTCGGCGGCGCGGGTGCGGGGCCGCTCAAACCCTGGATGTTACCCTGTCGTCGACGCCGGCGCCCCCTAAACCCTCGCGTTGACAGGACGTGGACCCACGACATAGATTTACCATCCGGTTGGTCAAGCATGCCCCGCACCGCAAACCTCGAAGCCCGCCAACGCATCCTCGACGCCGCTCACAAGCTCTTCTACACGGGTGGGCTGAATGCGGTGAGCATGGATTGCGTCGCGGCGGCGGCGGGCATGAAGAAGGCCAACCTGTTCCACTACTATCCGACCAAGGAGTCGCTCGAGCTGGCGGTGCTGGACCACGCCGCGGCCGGCATGAACGAGCACATCGCGCAATTGGCGCGACACTCCTACGACCCCGTCGGCGCCATCCAGCGGATCTTCGAGGAGGCGGCCGGGCTCATGCGTCAGAGCCAGTGCTCCGGCGGATGCTTCTTCGGCAACCTCGCCCAGGAGACGGCGGACGGAAACGAAACGATCCGGCAGAAGGTGGCGCAGCACCTGCACGCCTGGACGACCGAGCTGGCCGCCTTCTTCGAGCGCTGGCGCCAGACCGGATACTTCCGCGAGGACTTCCAGCCGCAGGTCGCGGCCCAGGCCATCCTTTCCCTGCTCGAAGGCGCCCTGCTCTTCTGCAAAGCGAGCAAGAGCCCGGAGCCGGTCGACAGTGCCAAGCAGCTTGCGGTCGCGTACCTCGAGGCCGTTCGTGCGTGAGGGGGGAGACGTGCCGCCGCAAGGCGCATCAGGAGACGACATGACACCTTCGAATCGGCCCGGCGGGATCGCCGGGTACGAACTCTGGCCCCGCGAGGCGGCCAAGGCGCGCGGCCGGCTCTATCCGGCGACCGTGCTCTATACGGCCTATTCGGTGACCCTTCTGACCTGGGCGCTGCGCACGCCGCACCGCCTGGCCGTGGCCGCGTCCTTCGCGGGAGGCGTCGCGGCCTGGACGCTGCTCGAATACTTCGTCCACCGCTACATCCTTCACGGCCGTTTCGCCGACGGCCCGGGCGTCGTGCAGCACTTCCTCCACAAGCGTTTCGACCCGCTGCACTGGGAGCATCACGCGCGGCCCTGGGACGGTGAGCACATCAACGGGCGCATCATGGACACGCTCCCGTTCTCGATCGCGCTCGTCGCCCTGGCCGGTCTCTTCCCCCTCTGGTCGATGCCGGTGGTGATCGCGGGACTCCTGCAGAGCTACGTGGTGGAGGAGTGGGTGCACCACTCGGTGCACTTCTACCACTTCGACAACCCGTATTTCCGCTACATCAAGCGGCATCACCTGTACCATCACAGCCCGAAGGGCGGAGACGTGGGCTACGGCCTCACCAACGGGTTCTGGGACATCATCTTCAGCACGCGGATCTCGGCCGAGCAACGCCGCCTGCTCTACGGCCCGGGGAAGGCCGAGGGCGGCCTGCTGGATCAGAGACAGGCCGGGGCCGGTCCGCTGACCACCGCCTAGCCCTCAGGAAGACGCGACGCGAGACGCGCCCAGCGCGGCCACCAGCTCTCCCGCACGCACCTTGCGCACGCGACACGCCCGCCAGAGGTCCGGCAGGGCGTGGCGCTCGGCGCTGGCCAGCGCCGCGTCGAGGTAGTTGGGCAGGTCCACCACTCCCCCGCCGACGGATACCAGCGCGGGATTGACCAGGTCGATGAGCGTCGCCAGGCCCAGGCCGAGCGCGGTGCCCGCCTCCTGCACGGCGCGCCGTGCGACGTCGTCTCCCCCTTCGACACGCGCGCGCAGCGTGGCGCCGTCCCCGCCGAGGCGCGCGACCAGGGCCTGGCCGGACGCGAGCTCGTCCAGCGTGCGGACGCCGTCCGGCCCCGCGGCGAGCGGGATGCGGCCGAGCTCGCCCGCCCACCCGTTCGCACCGGCGAAGGGCCGGCCGTGAACGCGCATGGCCGCGCCGATCCCGGTGCCCGCCATCACGACCACGGCCGTGACGTCGGACGGCTCGTCGTGGCATTCCTCGGCCAGGGCGGCCGCGGCGTCGTTCATCATCGCGAAGCGCGTCGCCATCAGCGCCGCCGGAGGCCGCCAGCCCACCAAGGCCGGCAGCACGTCGCAGGCCTGCACGCATGGACCAGGACCGACGAGGCCGGGAATAGCAAGGCCGACGGCGGAGGCGGCGTCGCGGTGCGCATCCAGGAACCACGCGATGGCGGCTTCGAGGGCGCGCCCGTCGAACGTGATCCGGGTCGCGACGCGCTCGACCACGCGTCCTCCCGGCCCATCCGCGACCATGAGCAGTTTGGTGCCACCCAGGTCGAAGCCGATGGGCACGAGGATCAGCCCAGTTTCAGGGCGCGCGCTTCGCGGACGCCGGGGATCGTCGTCACCTCGGCCAACACTTCGGGCGGCACCTCGTTGTCGACCTCGATCAGCATCACCGCGCGGCCGCTGCCCGGCTTCCGGCCGACGGTCATCCTCGCGATGTTGATGTTGCGCCGGCCCAGGGCCTGGCCCAGATGGCCGACCACGCCGGGCGTGTCGTCGTTCTTGACCAGCAACAGGTGCCCCTGCGGGATCGCGTCGACTTCGACGCCGTCCACGTCGACGAGGCGCAGGTGGTTGCGCCCGAAGAGCGTCCCCGCCACCGAGTAGTCGCGCTCGGAGGTCTTGAGCCGGATGGCCATCAGGTTCGAGAACGCCACCTTCGCCGAAGAGGTCGACTCCACCACGTCGATCCCCTTCTCGGTGGCCAGCGCGCGCGCGTTCACGAGCGTGACGTTCTCGGGGAAGGCGCAGCGCATCACCCCGCACACCGCCGCGGCCTGGATCGGGTTGGAGTCGATCTCGCGAAGATCGCCGTAGAGTCCGACCTCGATGCGCTCCGGCGTGCCCGGGCAGGCCTGGGCCAGGAAGATGCCCAGGCGCTGGGCCAGATCCATGGCCGGTTTCACCTGGTCGTAGACGTCGCCGGTGAGCGAGAAGAAGTTGACGGCGTGCTGGATGATCCCGCCCTTGAGGAAGTCGCGCACCTGGATCGCGATGTCGGTGCCGACGCGCTCCTGTGCTTCGACCGTCTGCGCGCCCACGTGCGGCGTGGCCACTACGCGCGGATGCTTGGCCAGCCGCCAGTCCAGCGGCGGCTCTTGCGCGTGGACGTCCAGGCCGGCGGCGGCCACGCGGCCGTCGTCGAGAGCGGCCAGGAGGGCCTCCTCGTCGATCAGCTCCCCGCGGGCCGCGTTGACGATGCGGGCGCCCCGCTTGACGCGGGCCAGCGCCTGCTTTCCGATGAGGTGCCGGCTCTCCCGCGTGAGCGTGGTGTGCAGGGTGATGAAGTCCGAGGTCTCCATCAGCTCGTCGAGGGTCACCATGGGCACCTGCTGCGCCGCCGCCGCCGCGGGCGCCACGAAGGGATCGAAGGCCGCGATCTCCATGCCCAGGGCGCGCGCCCGCGCCGCCACTTCCCGCCCGATGCGCCCGAAGCCGACCACGCCCAATCGCTTGCCGGACAGCTCGACACCGGGGAACGCCTTGCGCTCCCACCGCTCCGCCTTCATGGCGGCGTCGGCCTGCGCGACGTTGCGCGCCACCGCGAAGAGCAGGGCGAGGGTCAGCTCCGCGGTGGACACGAGGTTCCCCATCGGCGAGTTCATCACCATGATGCCCAGCCGCGTGGCCGCCGCGAGGTCCACGTTGTCGACGCCGACCCCGGGGCGCCCGACCACTTTGAGGCTCTTGCCCGCTTCGAGCACTTCGGCCGTGATCTGGCTGCCGCTGCGGATGGTCATCGCGTCGTAGGCGCCGACGATGCGGGCCAGCTCCGCGGGCGCCATGGCCTTGTGCTGGTCGATCTGCCAGCCTTCCGCCTTCAGGAGCTGCAGGCCGCGCTCGGTGACGCCCTCGAGCACGAGGAGCTTGTAGGACAAGGGTCGTCTCCTAGCGCGTGACGCGGCGGAGGTATTCCTCCTCCGCCGCGGCCACGCCGCGTCCGACTTCGAAACGATGGCCGACGCGCCGCAGCACGATCTCCAGGGTCGCGATGAGACCGAGGATGTCGGTGGCGTCGTAATAGCCGAGGTGAGCAATGCGGAGGATCTTGCCCTTGAGCTCGCCTTGTCCGCCCGCGACGGTGGAGCCGAACTCGGACTTGAGGCCTTTCACGATGGCCCCCGACTCGATGCCGGGGGGCGGATACAGCGCGGTGAGCGCGTCCCCGTGATCGCGCGGCGCGACGAGGGGCAGGCCCAGGGCCTGCGCGGCCTTGCGCGTGGCCGCGGCCAGCGTCTCCGCATTGTGGACGAGGGCGTCGACCCCGCCCATCGCTTGCACCGCGGCCAGCCCTGCGCGCAGGGCGACGACGTTCGATATGGCCGGAGTGAACGCCGATTCGCCGCCCGCCTGCGCCTTGCGCTCGCGGCGGAGGTCGAAGTAGAAGCGCGCCGCGCGAGCGCTCTCGATCCGCGTCCAGGCCCGCGCACTCACGGAGAGGAACGCGAGGCCAGGCGGCAGGGCCAGCGCCTTCTGGCTGCCGACCACGGCCACGTCCACGCCCCAGGCCTCGGTCTCCAGGGGCAGGGCGCCGGCGCCGGAGATCGCGTCCACCACGAGCAGCGTGTCCTTGCGCCCGCGCGTGAGGCGGGCCAGGGCCTGGACGTCGTGCGCGGCGCCCGTCGAGGATTCGCTCAGCTGTACGAAGACGGCGCGGATGGCGGGGTCGGCATCCAGTGCGCGCCCCACCTCGTCCGGCGCGACCGCCTCGCCCCACTTCGCGCGGAGCTCCTTCACGTTCATTCCGTAGGCTCGCCCCAGCGCCGACCAGCGCTCGCCGAACGATCCCGCGACCAGGGCCAGCATCGTGTCGCCCGGTGAGAGCACGTTGACGAGCGCCGCTTCCATTCCGCCCGTGCCCGAGCAGGCGAGGATCAAGACGTCTTCGCTCGTCTTCAAGAACGCCTTCAGGCCCGCGATGGATTCGGCGAAGACCTTGCGGAATTCGTCCGTCCGGTGATGAGGGATGGGCCGGGCCATCGCCTCCTGCACGGCGGGATGGAGGGGCGTGGGGCCGGGAGTGAAGAGACGCGGCTTCTGGATCATCGCTTATGTCGGAGAGACGGACTTCCGCTCCATGGAGGCGCCGACGAGGCGCGTTTCGTCTCGAGAAGAGCGCTCCGAATCCGTCCACAGAAACTGTGGAAAACCTTGTGGAAACTTCGCGCGAGGTGGCCGTAATTCAATCATTATTCAGGGCTTGAAGCGATTTGCACTCTGTGACAGCAGCAAGGCGGAGGCATGCGATTTGCGTGATGGGGTTTTTCTCATCTCGGCGCCGCCGCCGCGCGGTGGCGTGCGGCCTCGACCGCGAGCGCAAGCGCTTCCACCGCGGCGTCGATCTCGGCGGCGTCGTTGAAGCGGCCGATCCCGAACCGCAGCGCGGTGTAGATCCGCTCGTCGGATAGTCCCAGGGCTCGTAGTACGTGCGATCCCTTGCCGCCCGCCTCCGCGCAGGCCGCGCCCGAGGAGATCGCGATCCGCCCGCCGAGGGAGAGGATCAACGTCTCCGCTTCCGCGCGCGCGATCGAGAGGTGGAGGTTGCCGGGCAGCCGGTGCTCCATCGATCCGTTGACCTCGACGCCGTCGAGCCGTCTGCGCAGCCCCGCGAGGAGGCGGTCGCGGAGCGCCGCGATCCGCGCGGGTTCGCCTCCGGCCAGGGCCTCGGCGGCCAGGCGCGCCGCCTCGCCGAGGCCGACGATGCCGGGCACGTTCAGCGTGCCCGAGCGAAGCCCCTTCTCCTGTCCTCCGCCCTCGGCCTGCGGTTGAAGGCGAATGCGCGGCCGGCGCGACCGACGCACGTAGAGCGCGCCCACGCCCTTCGGCCCGTACATCTTGTGGGCCGAGATGCTCACGAGATCCGTTCCCCACTCGTCGACACGAACGGGCATGCGCCCGACGGCCTGTACGGCATCGGTGTGGAACAGGATTCCCCTCTCTCCGCACAGCCGTCCGATCTCCGCGATCGGCTGAACGGTCCCGACCTCGTTGTTGGCCGCCATCACCGAAACGAGGACCGTGTCGGGACGCAAGGCCCGCGCGACCTCGTCCGTGGCGACGATCCCGTCCGGTCCGACGCCGACGACGGTGACCTCGAATCCCTCGCGCTCGATCGTCCGCGCCGGCTCGAGCACGGCCGGATGCTCGATCGCGGTCGTCACCAGGTGACGGCCGCGCGCCGTCGCCACTCGTGCCGCGCCTCGGACCGCGAGGTTGTCGGACTCCGTCGCCCCGGAGGTGAACACGATGTCTCCCGGCTCGGCCCCGATCAGCCGCGCGAGCTGGGCACGCGCCTCTTCGACCGCCGCCTGGGCTTCTTGTCCGAACGCGTGCTGCCGGCTCGACGGGTTGCCGAACTTCTCGGTCAGGTACGGCAGCATCGCCGCCACCACCGCGGGGTCCAGCGGGGTCGTCGCATGATGATCGAGGTAGATGGGGCGGGGCAGCACACCTCATTCTTTCACCTTCAGGGCGGGACGCCACACCGGCGGCCGGACGTATGACGCATCACTCCGGGCGCGTATGGCCCGTCACAAGACACGCCGCGGGCGGTTGCGTATAGTCCTTCCATGAAGACCCTGGCCGCCGTCGCCGCCTTGCTGCTCGTTTCCGGCGCCGCGGGCGCGCAGGAAACGCCCGCGCCCACTCCTGCTCCCGCCCAGGTCGACGAGCTGGACAACGAGCCGGCGCCGCCCCGGCGTCACCTCCAGGTGCTGCACGACCCGTACGAGATCTCGTCCTTCTATCACTCCTCGCAGGGCAGCGGCTCTTCGGACTTCGGGTACGAGGCGGCAGGGACGGGCGACCGCTATCCGATCGCCGGGTTCTACCGCGCCGGCGCGCGCGGCCGCTACTCGATGTTCTGGACGAGCGGCTATGGTTCCGGGCGCAACGGCTACGGGATGGGCCGGCGTGGCCGCGGGCTGATCGGAGCGCGGCGCCCGCGCGCTCTCGGCCTCAACGGCGACCTGTGCCTGTTCGCGCCGACGTTTCTGGCCCCCGTCGGGCCGCTGACGGGTGTGTTCCTCGAACGGTAGGAAATCCTCCGCGGCGGCTTCGCCGCCGCGAGAGAAGATCGATCGACGCGGTTAGCAGATTGAAGTGCGGGCCAGGTCGGCTGCCATTTACGAACGCCGGCTTCTAATCGTCCCTGCTCGATCGTAGGTGCACGATGCTGGTGACCACCTCCACCAGCTCCTCCGGCACCACCGGCTTGGGCACGTGGCTCTGGAATCCGGCGCGCAGCGACTGCAGCCGGTCCTGTACCAGGGAGTGCGCGGTGAGGGCGACGGCGGGAATGCGGCCACCCCGCTCTTTGGGCAGCGCGCGGATCCGCCGCATGAGGCTGAGCCCGTCCTCTTCCGGCATGGCGATGTCGCTGACGAGGATCGTGGGACGGTCGCGCTGGAGGGCCTCCATGGCCTGCTGCGCCGAGGCGACCGCCGTCACCTCCGCGCCCGCGCGCTTCAAGACCCACTCCAGCAGCTCGAGCGTGTCCTTGTCGTCGTCGACCACCAGGATCTTGAGCCCGTAGAGGTCCTTTGCCATCCATCCATCCTAACCCGCACGAAAGGACCGCACGCCCCCACGGACGCGCTTCGCGCGCCTCATTCGCGGTCGGGCTCCAGACCGAGCACGGCGCGCACGCTGCGTCCGACCTCGCGCGCGAACCGCGCGGAGTAGCTCGAAATCGGTCCCAGGCTCTCGTCCTTCTCCATGCGCTCGACCCGCCCCATCGGATAGAACAGCGTGGTGAGACCGAGATAGGGCTCGTCCCGGCGCGCCTCCTGGCGCATCCAGTCGTCGAAGGCGGCCAGGTCGATGCAGCGGAGCACGAGGCCCGCGGCCTGCAGCGACAGGAGCAGGCCCCAGACCTTCTCCTTCGGGGCCTGCAGATAGACGATGACGGCGTCGCCTTCGGCGAGGCCCAGCGCGGCCAGCGGCGCGGGCGCGGCCTTACGCGCGCGGCCCGCCATCAGTCTCCGCGCCCCCCGGCCAGGAAGGCGGCGATGCGCCGCACGCCCTCCCTCAGCTCCTCCATGGGCCGCGCGAAGGACACGCGGAGGTAGCCGGGCGCGCCGAACCCCTCGCCGGGCACGACCGCGACCCTCGTCTCGTCGAGAAGGTCGAGGCCCAGGGCGAGCGTGTCCGGCCATCGGGCCGAGAGATGACGCCCGACGTTGGGGAACGCGTAGAACCCACCCGCGGGTACCACGCAGGTGACGCCGGGAATGGCCGCCAGCGCGGGATGCACGAAATCGCGCCGGCGCTGGTACTCGGCCAGGAGATCGGTCACGAACTTCTGGGGGCCGGTGAGCGCCTCCACCGCGCCGACCTGGGCGAACGTGGCCGGGCACTGCGTGCTGTGCGAGATCAGCGCGGTGCAGGCGTCCACCAGCGCCCGCGGCCCCAGCACCCATCCGATGCGCCAGCCCGTCATGCAGTAGCTCTTGGAGGCGGTGCCGAGGATGACGAGGCGCTCGCCGGCGGCCTCGCGTACCGCGCCCAGCGCCGACTGATGGCGGCCGTCGAAAGTCAGGCGCGCATAGGTGTCGTCGTAGAGGATCGTGAACTTCCGGCGCATGGCCATGTCGCCGATCACGAGGAGATCCTCCGGATCCACGACCGCGCCGGTGGGGTTGCAGGGGCTGTTGATGAGGACGGCCTTCGTCCGCGGCCCCGTCGCCTTCGAGATCATGCGCGCGGTGACCTTGAAGCCGTCCTTCTCCTGCGCCCGCACCAGGATCGGCTTCCCCCCCGCCAGATGCACGGCCTCCGAGAACGTGGGCCAGTGCGGCGAAGGGATGACCACCTCGTCGCCGCGATCGAGGAGGGCCTGGCCGGCGAGGTAGAGCGCCTGCTTGCCCCCGATCGTGATCGCGACCTCCTCCGGCGCGAACGAGACCCCGAAATCCTTGGCGTAGCGCGCGGCCACGGCCGCGCGGAGCTCGGGCAGCCCGGCCGCTCCCGTGTACCGCGTGCGTCCGGCGTCGAGCGCGGCCGTCGCGGCCTGGGAGATGTGTTTCGGCGTGGCCTGGTCCGGCTCGCCCACCGAGAAGTCGAGCACGCTGTGCCCGGCCGTGCGCAGCGCGGCCGCGCGCTGGGCCATGGCGACGGTGGGAGAGACCTCGAGGGCGCGCGCCCGCTGCGAGAGGTCGCGCGCGGAGCCGTCCCGCTCGCTTGGCTTCACGTCCGCCTCCGGCGGCGCTCGCCCTCCGGCGGCGGCCCCGCGTACTTCTCACGCAAGCGGCGCTCGACCACCGGCGGCACCAGCTCGTGGACCGCGCCTCCGAGCTGGAAGACCTCTTTGACCAGGCGGGAGGAGAGATAGGAGTAGCGCTCCGCGGGCATCATGAACACGGTCTCGATGCGGGGGTTGAGGTGGCGGTTCATGAGCGCCATCTGGAACTCGTACTCGAAGTCGGAGATGGCGCGCAGTCCGCGCACGATCACGGTGGCCCCGATCTTCTCCGCGTAGTCGACGAGCAGCCCCGAGAACGTGTCCACCTTGATCCGCGACTCCCCCTCGTAGGCCTCGCCGATGATCTGCACCCGCTCGTCCACGGTGAAGAGGGGCTGCTTCTCGGGGTTGAGGAGGATCGCGATCGTGACTTCGTCGAACACGCTCAGGCCGCGCGCGATGATGTCCAGGTGGCCGTTCGTGATGGGGTCGAACGAGCCCGGGAAGACGGCCATCGTCCTGCCGCTGCGATTCATGCCGGGCCTCTGCGGCCGCCCGTGACCGGACCGTCCGGCGGGGCCTCGCCGCCTGCGTGCCGCGCGTAGAACGTGAGCGTGTGGTCCCCGATGCGCACCGAGCGCGTGCTCACGAGGCCCCCTATTGTCTCCGGGAGCGCGCGTTTGTGGAAGTGCTCGGCCACGACCAGGCCGCTGCTCTCCAGGAGGTGCTCCGCCAGCTCGAGGAGCGGCAGGTAGAGATCGCTCCCATAAGGCGGGTCGAGGTAGACGAGGTCGAAGCGCACGCCGGAGTCGGCCAGGGCGGCCAGCGCGATGCGCGCGTCCTGATGGTAGATCTGCACGTCGCCCCCGGCGGCGGCCAGCGCGCCCGCGTTCTCGCGTATGACCTCGACCGCGGCACGGCTCTGGTCGACGAGGACGACGCGGGCCGCTCCCCGCGACAGCGCCTCCAGCCCGACGCCGCCGTTGCCCGCGAAGGCGTCCAGGAAGCGGCACCCCCGCACCCGCGGCGCCAGGATGTCGAACAGGGTCTGCCGTACGCGCGCGCCCGTGGGACGAGTGGCGTCGCCGCGCGGCGTGCGCAGCTTCCGTCCCTTGCCCGTGCCCCCGATGATGCGCGTCATGACGGCGTCCAGGCCTGGCCTAGCCCGCCCGTGTCCCGTTCGGCACCGCCCGCTCGGGAACGGCGAGCGCGGGCGTCACGCCGTCCGCGAACCCGATGTCGAAGAGCATGCCTTCCGAGACCTCCCCCGCCATCGGGCGCGGAGGCAGGTTCACGACGAACAGGGCCTGACGCCCTTCGATCTCCCGCGGGTTCGCCCGCTCCTTGCGGAGGCCCGCGAGTATCGTGCGCCGATGGTCGCCGAAGTCGACGGTGAGGCGCGCGAGCTTGGAGGACGTCGGGACGTCTTCGACGGTCACGATCGTTCCCACGCGCACGTCGATCTTCTCGACGTCCGCGAAGGCGATCTCCGGCTTGAGGGGGGCGGGGCTCACCATGACCTCCCGTCTGACACGTTACCCGACGCGGGCCAGGCCGAAGCGCCGCTGCCAGCCGCCGCGCTCGAGCAGCTCTTCGAGCGGGCCCATGGCGCCGGCGCCGCGCGCCTGCTCGACGTAGCGGAACGCCTCCGCGCGCGCCATCGCCATGAGGTCGCCGTCGCGCAGGAGGTCGCCCACCCGCAGGTGCGGCAGTCCCGACTGGCGCGTGCCGAAGAAGTCTCCCGGCCCGCGCAGCTCCAGATCCTTCTCCGCGATCACGAAACCGTCGTCGCTGCGCGTGAGCACGTCGATGCGCGCGCGCGCCTCGTCGGAGAGCCGCCCGTGGGTGACGAGCAGGCAGGTGGAGGCGCCCGTGCCGCGGCCCACGCGGCCGCGGAGCTGATGGAGCTGAGAGAGCCCGAAGCGCTCGGCGTGCTCGATCACCATCACGGTGGCGTTGGGCACGTCCACGCCCACCTCCACCACCGTCGTGGCCACGAGCACGTCCACCTCGGCCCGGTAGAACGCGCCCATCACCTGCTCCTTCTCCGGGCCCTTCAAGCGGCCGTGCAGGAGGCCGATGCGCGCGGCGGGGAGGGCGGCGCGCCATTCCTCCGCCATCTGCGTGGCCGCGCGCACGTCCTCGAGCTTGTCCGACTCCTCCACCAGCGGGTACACGACGTAGGCCTGGCGGCCCGCGGCCAGCGCGCGCCGGACTTCCTCCACCACCGCGCGACGGTCGGAGGCCGCGCGATGAACGGTGCGGATCGGCGTGCGCCCGGGCGGGCGCTCGTCCACCACCGAGACGTCGAGGTCGCCGTAGGCGGTGAGGGCGAGCGTGCGCGGGATGGGGGTCGCCGTCATCACCAGCACGTCCACGTCGCCGCCCTTCCTCCGCAGGTCCTCGCGCTGGAGCACGCCGAAGCGGTGCTGCTCGTCCACCACGGCCAGGCCGAGACGGCGGAAGGCGACGTCCTGCTGGATGAGCGCGTGCGTGCCCACCGCGATCTGGACGGTCCCCGCGGCCAGCGCCTCCCCCGCCGCCGTTCGCTCCTTGCCCTTCACCGCGGACGTGAAGAGGCCCACCGTGTACGGACAGCGCGCGAGCAGGCGCTTGAAGGTCAGGTAGTGCTGCTCGGCCAGGATCTCCGTGGGGGCCATGAACGCGGCCTGGTACCCGTTCTCGAGCGCGACCACCATCGAGAGTAGCGCGACCATCGTCTTGCCCGACCCCACGTCCCCCTGGACCAGGCGGTTCATGGGGTGCGGCGATTTCATGTCGTCCGCGATCTCACGCAGGACGCGCTTCTGGGCGCCGGTCAGGTGGAAGGGCAGGATGCGCTTGACCGCCTCCCGCGCCCCATCCGTGATCGCCAGGGCGGCGCGCTTGGGCCGCTCCTGGCGCGCCTGGTGCTGCAGCGCGTGTCCGAGCTGGAAGAGGAAGAACTCCTCCAGGATGAGCCGACGATGCGCCGGGCTGCGCGAGGCGCTGAGCAGCGCGAGATCGTCGTCCTCCCGCGGGCGATGGATCCGGCGCAGCGCCTCCGCGCGCGGGATGACGGCCAGCCGCTCGCGCAGGTCCTTTGGCAATGGATCGGGAAGGTCGTCCGGGACCTGCTCCGCCAGGCGGAGCAGGATGCGGCGCAGGGTCTTGCCGGTGAGAGGCCCCAGCTTCTCGTAGACGGGGACGATGCGGCCGGTGTGGACCCCGGCCGCGTCTTCGCTCTCGACCTTCTCGTACTGGGGCGACGACATCATGAGCTGGCGCGATCCGTAGGCGTCCGGCTCGACCGTCCCGTAGAGGACGACCTGCGCTCCCCGCGGCAGCGTGTCCTTCAAGAAGGGCTGGTTGAACCACAGGGCCTTCAGCCGACCCGTCCCGTCCTCGAGGCGGACCTCGTAGAGGGTGAGACGGCGGGCCCGGCGCAGTCCGGCCACCGCGATCGTGCCCGCGACCGAGACCTTCATGCCCGGACGGAGGTCGCCGATGCAGGCCAGGGCCGTGCGGTCCTCGTAGCGCATGGGCAGGTGGAAGAGGAGGTCCTCGAGGGTGGTCACGCCCTCGCGTGCGAGCGCCTCCGCCCTCTGCGGGCCCACGCCCTTGACGAACTGCACGGGCGAGGCGAGGTCCATGGCCGCGATCATCCCACGACGGCCGGCCGGGCCGGGGTCAGAACTCGAGGGTGGCCTTGCCCGGCTCGATGCGCACGCGGCTGACCGAGTACGGCAGCCGGAACGGCGAGTGGATGTCGTATCCCTCCGGATGCTTCTCGCTCTTCGTGGAGGAGGCGACCATCTGCTCGACGACGGCGACGGGCACGCGTATGGAGGCCACGTAGGCGGATTCGAGCTCGACCGTTCCGAAGCCGTCCTGGTTCACGAGCTTGCCCGACAGCTCGATGGGCACCTGCCCGGCGAGGAACGACAGCGGGCCCCAGGACGAGCTGGACGGCACGCTTCCCTTGACCTGGTCGACGTCGACGTAGCCCTTGGCCTCGATGCGGCCGGAGCCGAAGCGAACCTCGACGTTGCTGAGCCCCTTCGGCAGCTCGGACGCATAGCTGAGGTTGAGGTACGAGTTGAGCTCGCCCTGCGTCACCTGCACGGGCTGGCTCTTGCGCGCTTTCTGCAAGTTGTGCCGCTCCTCGATGACGGCGAGCTTGCGGCTGAGGGCGTCCGCTTCCGCCCAGGACAGGCCGGGCCGGGCGGGTGTCGAGCGCGTCGTGGCGTGGGGCCGGACGGCCGGGGAGTCCAAGGCCAGCAGGAAGAACGTGAGGACGGCGGGAAACAAGGTCACCCTCCGATGATAACGCAGCCTATTGCGGCGTCTCCGCCAGCTTGCGCGCGGCCTCGTTGCCGGGCGCGAGGGCCAGGGCCCGCGCCGCCTCCTTGCGCGCCTCCGCCGGCCGGCCCATCTCCCGCAGCAGGCCCGCCACCTCGACCCGCACGTCCGCGTCGTCCTCGGACCAGAGGGCCATGTGGAACTCGTTGACGGCCTTCTCGCCCTCGCCGCGCGCGCGATACAGGCGCGCAAGCAGCAGGTGGATCGATCGGTTGTAGGGATCGAGGTAGCCGGCCCTCGTGGCCTCGGCCAGGGCGGCGGCGGCGTCGCCTCCGTCGAAGAGCCGCTGCGCCTTCATGTAGAGGGAGGCCGCCACCTCGGTATCGCTGCGGCTCTCCCGCGCCAGCTCGAAGGGGCGCTCGCTCCGCTGAATCCTCTCGAACCTCCGCGAGAGGTCGGGCACGATCAGGGTCTCGTACACCGGGGCCAGGGCCACGACCGCCTGCCACTGGCGATCCGCCTCCTGCTCGCGGCCCGCGCGGCGCAGCGCCCAGGTCAGCACCACGCGCGTGTGCTTGTCCAGCGGCACCACCTGGGTGAGGCTCTTCAGTTGAAAGGCCGCCCCCGCGGCGTCGTCCTCGGCGAGCAGCGCCCAGGCGAGGTTGAAGGACAGATCGACGGACTCCGGATCGAGGGCGAGGGCCTGGCGCAGGATGTCGGAAGCCTTGAGCGAGTTCGGGACCGGATCGCGCAGCACGGCCAGGGCGTAGTTGTTGAGGGCGCCGGGCGTGGGCGCCGCCTGGGCCAGCCCGGAGTAGACGCGGCTGGCCTCGCGGTAGCGGCCCATCTCGAGCAGGGCGACGCCGCGCACGAAGTAGGCCTCGCGGGCCAGGGGAGACGCCGCGGGCACGCGGGCGAGGGTCTGGCTGGCGGCCGAGAACTCGCGCTGCTCGAGCAGGAGCCGGCCCAGGGCCAGACGCACGGCGTCGAAGGCGGGCGCGGCGGCCAGGGCGCTGCGCAGCAGGGTCGCGCGCGCCTTCGGGTCGCGCGCGGCCAGCCCGCGCGCGTAGGCCTTGAACACTTCGAAGGAGACCTTCGGCCGCGCGGCAAGCAGCACGTCGCGGCTCTGGGCGGGAGGAGTCGGCCCGGCCAGGGCGACGTCCCAGGCCAGGCGGTCGATGAGGTCCATCACGCCCTCGATGGGCCCGCTCGAAATGAGCGGAGCGCTCAGGGTGGCGCGCTCCACGTCCAGAAGGCGCAGGGCGAGCGTGATGCGGGCGCCCTCGATCGCATAGGTGCCCGTCACCAGCCGGGTGGCCCCGAGCGCTTCGGCCACGCGCACCGAAGTGGCCCGACTCAAGGGTACGTCGGGGATCTCGAGCGCCGCCTGTGCCTGCAGGCGTTCGGACCGGCTCACCGCGGCCGCGCCGAGCTGCGTCAGCGACCGGGGCAGCTGATCGGCCACGGCCTCGCTCACCCAGGCTTCGGTCGTCCCCCCCGAGGCCTCGAGAGGCAGGACGAGGAGGGTGTGGCGCGGCGAGGGCGAGGGCGACGCGGTCGGGCTCGGCGCGGGCGACGCGGTCGGGATGGGTCCCGCGGAAAGCAGGAGGAGCAGGGTCGTCAGGATCATTTCGGGGGTCCCGCGGAAGACGTCGAGGTCAGGCTGGCAACTCGATCCGCGCCGGAGGGCGCACCCATGCGTGCGCGGCGAATTCCTTGCGCAGGCGGAAGCCGAGCCTCTGGTAGAGCCGGTAGGCGCGGCGATTGTCGAAGGTGACGGACAGGCTGGCGGTGGCGAGGCCTTCCTTGGCGAAGGCGCCGAGAGCCGACGTCATCAGCACCTCGCCCAGGCCACTGCCTTGGGCATCGGGGGCCACGGACACCTGGCAGATGTGGCCGTTCGTCCGGGACAAATGGCTCGAGAGGACGACGCCGGCCGGTCCGGTGGGACCCTCGGCCAGGAACGAGGCATCCGGATCGAACCGCCCGCATCCCGCGCGCAGGACGAGCGTCTCCACGAACCCGCGGCAGTAGCCCGGCGTGGCATAGGTGAGATTCAAGGCGGCGTCGAGGCTGCCGCGGTGGCTGGCGTGGATCACGAGCGCGGCGGGAGCGAGGTCCTCCCGGCGCAGCGCGCGCAGCTTCCAGCGGTGCTCGGGCACCGTCACCGACCCGGCCAGCGGCCGCACGAGGTAGTGACGGACGCGGCTCAGGAAGCCGGCGCGGGCGAAACGGCCGTCCGCT
>DASTLK010000743.1:0-11137 GCA_035715025.1 Vicinamibacteria bacterium | reverse complement strand
CGATGCCGCCCTTCCGATCTCGTATCGCCTCTAGTCTAGCGTCATCGGGACGGGCCTTGTCCGGAGGTCGCTTCACTTCCCATGGCGAACCTGGCCGCCGCGAACGTCATGCATCGCAAGACCCGCACCGCCGTCTCCGTCCTGGCCGTAGCGGTCGAGGTCGCGATGGTGATGCTGCTGGTCGGCATGGCCAACGGGACTCTCGGCGACATCGCCGAGCGCCTGCAGAACGTGGGGGCGGACGTCCTCTTCCAGCCTCCGGACGCCTCGCTCATCCTGGGCGCCACCAGCGCCGTGATGCCACTGAAGTACATCGACATCATGAAGCAGGTGGAGAGCGTGACGGAGGTGACGCCCGTCCTGAACTGGCACGTCTCCAACATCAAGGGGGAGTCGCGCGCGGTGAACCTGTGGGCCATCGACTATCCCTCGTTCGCGCGCATCTCCGGCGGCTTCGACCTGGTGGAGGGGCGGATCCTCGAGAAGCCCTACGACCTCGTGATGGACACCGTGCTCGCCAACGCCACCGGCATCCACGCCGGGGACAAGCTCCCCATGATCAACCGCGACTTCACCGTGGTCGGGATCATCCGTGCCGGGGCAGGGGGACGGCTCTACGCCCGCCTGCCCGACGTCCAGGAGGCCATCGGCACGCCGGACCGCGCCTCCTTCTTCCTGATCAAGGGCCGGTCCGCGCTGGAGGCGGACAAGCTCGCCCAGGCCCTGCAGGCGCGCTTCCCCGGCCACAAGATCACGCCCGTGGCCCAGGTCTCGAAGGTGATGCAGGAGAACGCGACCGGCCTCAAGCAGTTCAAGGAGGCCCTGACCGGCATGGCCGTGGTGATCTCGTTCCTGGTGGTGCTGCTGGCCATGTACACGACGATCATCGAGCGGACGCGCGAGATCGGGATCCTGCGCGCCATCGGGGCCAGCCAGACCAAGGTCGTGCAGCTCGTGATCAACGAGAGCGCGCTCATCTGCCTGGCCGGCGTCATCGTCGGCATCGCGCTGGCCCTCAGCGGCCGCTGGCTGCTCCCCCACGTCTTTCCCACCCTCACCGTGCAGCTCACGCGGGAGTGGGCCCTCATCGCCTCCGCCCTGGGCCTCGCCGGCGGCCTGCTCGGCTCGTTCTACCCGGCGGTCAAGGCCGCGCGCATGGATCCCGTCCAGGCGCTGAATTTCGAGTAACCGCCCCTCTTCATCCATGGGACTCTTCGCCACCCTCGTCCAGAAGATCTCGGATCACCCCGTGCTCTTCATCTTCGTGCGTGGGATCCTCGAGAACGACTTCCGCGCGATCCGCTCGACCATCCGCCGCGAGCTGGACCTGGGCCCGTCCGCGCGCACGCTCGACCTCGGATGCGGGCCCGGCGCCTTCGCCGACCTCTTCGAGGCGGGTGACTACGTGGGCGTGGACCTCAACGCGCGATACATCGACCACGCGCGTCGCACGCGCAAGGGCGCGTTCATCGTCTCCGACGCCAAGCACGTGGACCTGCCGGACGCCCGCTTCGACCAGATCCTCATCTTCGGGCTCCTGCATCACCTCCCGGACGACGAAGTCCGCGGCGTCCTCTCCGAGTGCCGCCGCCTGCTCGCGCATGGCGGGCGCGTCCTCGTCATCGAAGACATACCGGCCGTCTCTCGCATGAACCTGATCGGGCACCTCATCCATCAGGTCGAGAATGGCGAGTTCATCCGCCCCGTCGAGGACTACCGCCGGCTCTATTCCGAGGCGGGCCGGGTGGAGCGGGAGCTCGTCATGCAGAGCGGAATCTGCGATTACTACGCCGCCGTATTGGTGACGACGTAGCCGGCCCGTCGTCGTCGGGGGCGCCCGCCGGCCCGATCCGCCGGATCGTCCCGGACCTCGCGGCGCTCTTCGTGCTGGCGGCGGCGGCGTGGCTCCTCCCCGCCTTGGCCGCCCACCACGCACGGCCCGCCGTCCTGAACCTCGGTCCCAACGACTTCGATTACGTGACCGGATTCCGCGAGGACTGGGAGCGCGATCGCCTCACGCGCTTCCACTGGACGACGCCGCGCGCGGCGGTGCGGCTTCCGATCCTCGCCCGGGGTGAAGGCCTCCGCCTGACGATGCGGATTAGACGGCATCTAATTGAGCCCGCTAGAGTTACGATACGAGCCGAGGACCGGATCGTGTCCGTATTCGACATCCAGGCCGATCCCCAGGTGGCCTATCGAATCATGGCCGTGGACCTGCCTCCGCTGGAAGGCCGGGCTCCGTTCCGGCTCGCGATCGATTCAACTTCGATGGATCCGCGGCCCCTGGGAATCGCGATCGACTGGATGCAGCTCGAGCGCGTGGGACCGGGCGCCCGCTTCGATCTGCTCGCCGCGACCCGCCTCGCCTTGCTGCTGCTGGCGATCGTGGCCTTCGTGGCGCCGCGTCTCGCCGGAGCCTCCCTCCGCGCCGCCTTGCTGCACGGGCTCGCGCTCGCCGCGATCATGGCCGCCGGATGCGGGGCGGACGTCCTGGCCGCGGAGCGTGTCGCGCGGGAGGGATGCGCCGTCTACACCGCCGTGGCGGCGATCGCGGTCATCGTCGCGCGCTGGCGCCGGACGCGCGAGGCGCTCGAGATCGCCGACGCGAGGGTCGGGGGCGCGCTGGTGCTCATCGTCCTGGGCGCTCTTGCCCTGCGCCTCGCGATGCTTCTGCACCCGCAGTTCTACTACCCGGACGTACGCGTGCACGCGCTCTTTGCGTGGCAGCTCGCGCGGCGGGGGCTGGTCGGGTTCCTGCGCCACTTCACGGAGGACCAGTTCCGATTCAGCCTCGGCCTGCAGATGGAGAACGGGCACTGGTACGCGTTCCCCTATCCGCCCGCGTTCTACATCTTGTGCTGGCCCCTGGTGACGTTCGCGCGCATGCGCCAGGAGGTCGCGGTCTCGGTGCTGGCGGCGTCGGTGAACAGCCTCGAGGCCTTCCTCGTCTTCGGCATCGCGCGGCGCTTGCGCGCACAGGCGTGGACCGCCGTGGCGGCCGCGGCCGCTCTGGCCCTGCTGCCCCTGTTCCTGGCGCGACTCAGCCTGGCCTACTTTCCCGCCATGGTCGGACATGCGGTGGACGCGATCGTGATCCTCTACCTCCTCGCCCGCCTGCAGGAGCTGAATCGTCCGCGCGTCGTGCTGACGCTGGGAGCGCTCATCGCCCTCGCGCTCCTGACCTACACGCAGTCGCTCCTGAATCTGGCGGTCCTGCTGCCGCTCTTCCTCGTCGTGCTGATCGCGCGCGACCGTTCCGCGGAGACGCGGCGGCGCGCGCTGGGACTGGTCATCGCGGGCGCGCTCGGCGCCGTGCTGTCGCTCGTCGTCTTCTACGGACGCTACGTGCCGACCTTCATCGACATGCAACGTGGCGTGCCCATGGCGGAGGAGCGCATCCTGCTCGAGAAGCCCAGCACTCCCGTTCCCGCCGACGAGCTGGCGCCGCAGGAACCAGACGATCCGTTCGCAGGCCCCACCGTCAACCCCTGGCGCGGCGTGCGCAAGGCGGCGTGGAGGCTCTATGTGTTCTACGGCGGCTTCGCGCTCGCGGTGCTCGCGGGCCTCGTGCTCGTGTGGCGGGCGCAGGCGTCCTGGCCCCAAGCGGCGTTCGTCCTCGCCTGGGCCGCGACGTACCTCGTGCTGAACCTGCTCTCCGCCGGTCTGCCGGGCCCGAACCTCGTGCGCTACAACAAGGACCTCGAGATCGTGGCCCCTCTCTTCTGTCTCGCCCTCGCCGGCGTCGGTCAGTGGCTGTGGGCGCGTAGCCGATGGCTCGCCGTCCTCTACGCCGCGTCCTATGGCGCATTCGGCCTCACCCGCGCCGTCCGCTACCTCACGGAGAAGTTCATCCTGGAGCGTTGACCGCATTTCGAAAGAGCGAAGCGGTGCAGATCGGATTTCAGGGGGCACCGTCGCGCGCTGGTCGCGCATGAGCGAGCGGCACGGATGATCGTCAATTTTTCACATGTGGGACCGCTTAGCGAGCGACGCGCGACCCAAGCGACGGTGCCTGGGTGGCACCGGGCTACGTCTCTTCGCGAAGGAGATCCTCGATGATCGACTGCAGCGCGCGCACGATCTCCTCGCGCGGGACGTTGGTCTTGTGGAACTGCAGCGCGAGAGCGAAGTTCTTCTCACGTGGCTGGTAGCGGAACACGTAGTGACGCGGCCGTCCCTTCGCCGCCTTCGCCTTTCCCTGCTTCGCCATCCGTCGCGCGTCCTCGCGCGTCGGACGACCGCCTTCGCGCTGCAGCCGCTGCACCAGGGCCATCATTTTCTGCAGATCGCCTTGACGAACTACTTGTAGCAGCAATGACTTCGACTGAATGTCGGCGCGCCGACACGCGTCGCGCACGTCTTCCGGCATCGCACTCAAGCTGAGGATCTCGGTGATCGACGTGCGGCTCTTGCCGAGTCGCTCCGCCATCGCCTCGTGCGTGTAGCCATAACTCTCGGCCAGCGTCTTCAGTCCGTCCGCCTCCTCGAACGCGCTGAGATCCTTGCGCTGGAGGTTCTCGATGAGGGCCAGCTCCATCGTTTCCGAGTCCGACGTCTCGCGCACGATGCAGGGCATCTCGCCGAGTCCGGCTTCGATCGCCGCGCGATAACGGCGCTCACCCGCGATGATCTGGAACCGCGCGCCACGCGGGCGAACCAGGATCGGCTCCAGCACGCCCTTCTCGCGGACCGAAGCGATGAGCTCGGTGAGGTCACCCATGTGCTGGCGCGGCTGATGCGGATTGGGCTCGATGTCTTCGATCGGCACCATCCGTCCGACCGGCTCGCCGCCCGGACGTCCGAGCTGATCGACGAAGTGCACGTCGTGACGCATGCGCAGCGCTTCCGGCAGACCGATCCGACGTGGGCTAGACACGTTCGATGACCTCCTCGCAGAGGCGGTAGTACTCGTAGGCCCCGCTGGATTGCGGCGCGAAGGTGAAGATCGACTCTTTGTGCGCCGGACTCTCTTCGAGCCGGATGCTCTTGCTGATGGTCGTGCGGAACACGCGGCCGCCGAAGACGTCCTTGATGGCCTTCTGCACATCGCGCGAGAGCGTCGTGCGCTTGTCGTGCAGCGTGATCACCGCGCCCAGCAGCTTGAGGTTGGGATTGGGCCGCGACCGGATCTTTTCGACCGTCTCCAGGAGGTCGTCGGTGCCCTCGAGCGCAAAGTAGCTCGACTGGACCGGGATCAGCAGGTGCGTGGCCGCGACCAGCGCGTTGACGGTAATGAGGCCGAGCGCGGGCGGGGTGTCGATCACGACGAACTCGTATCGATCGGCCACGAGGTCGAGGCGATCCTTCAGCCGGAAGTGCGCGTCGACCTCGCCGATGAGCTGCGACTCGAGCTTGGCCAGGGCGATCCGCGACGGCGCGACGTCGAGGTTGGCGACGGGCGACGCCGTGATCACGTCGCTGAGCGGCGTGCCATTGGAGAGCACGTCGAACATCGATTTCGGAAGCGTGCGCACGTCGAGGTAGCTGATCGTCGAATTGGCCTGCGGGTCGAGATCGACGAGGAGCGTACGCCGGCCGCGTTGCGCGAGGGCCGCGGCCAGGTTGATGGCGGTCGTGGTCTTGCCCACTCCGCCCTTCTGATTGGCGATGGCGATGACGATCAACGAATGCCTCCGTTTCCGATGCCGGGGCGGGCGTCAACGCGGCGGGCCGAGAGGAACAGGACGGCGGGAAACATCGGAACCATCGGGATCTTAGGCAAAGGCGTTTCCCAGGGTCAAGGCTAAATGCTGGGCCCGTGAGCCCCGGCACCGCGAGCTGTAGTGTGGTCGGCGGAGGTGTCCGCAGAGGTCCGGCGGGAGCCGGAAACGCTACATCTTGTATTTGCCCAGCTCGTCCTCGGAAAGACCCTCGAGCCACTTCTGGAGGCGGGTGACGTCCATGGAGGATTCGCGGGAGTTCTCGACGCTGCGTGCGTTCTGGATGACCGCTTCCTCGACGAAGATCGGCGAGCGCGTCCGCAGGGCCAGCGCGATGGCGTCGGAAGGACGCGCATCCACTTCGATGGAGTGCCCGTCGGTGCGCAAGTGGATGAGCGCGTAGAACGTGTTCTCCTTCAGCTCCGTCACCACGATGCGCTCCACCTGGGCGGACAGGTCGTCGATGATGTTCTTCAGGAGGTCGTGGGTCATGGGCCGGGGCGTCTGGACATTCTCGATCTGGAGGGCGATCGCGTTGGCCTCGAAGACCCCCACCCAGATGGGAAGGATGCGCTGCCCCTCCTGGTCGCGGAGGATGATGATCGGCATGTTCGTGATGGGGTCGATCATCAACCCCTTGATATTCATCTCGATCTGCATCCCGCCCTCCGAGGGCAAACCCCTCCGGCTGGTCAGAATATAGGAGCCGCGGAAGGTGGCGTCAATGCGAGGTTTGGGACCCCGATCCCACCAGGGAGTTCGACCCGGCCGCCGTGACCTCGACTTCGATCGTTCGCCCCAGCAGGCCCTCGTCGCCGTCGAGGTGCACGATGCGGAAATCGCGCGTCCGCCCCGCCACGCGGCCTTCCCCCGTCACCGTATCCACCAGGACCTGCTCGCGGCGGCCGATGCGGGACCGGTTCCGACGCTCCTGGGCGCGCTGCTGCATGGTGTTGATGACCTGGAGCCGGCGGAGCTTCTCGTCACCGGCCACGTCGTCGACGAGGCGAAGGGCCGCGGTTCCCGGCCGGGGGGAATACATGAAGACGAACACCCCGTCGAACGCGACGTCCTCCACCAGGCTGACCGTCTCCTCGAACTCGCGCTCGGTCTCCCCCGGGTATCCGACGATCACGTCCGTCGTCAGCGCCAGCGCGGGGACGTGCGCCCGCAGGAGCGCGACGGTGTCGAGGTACTGCTGGCGGGTGTAACCGCGGCGCATCCCGGCCAGGACCCGGTCGGAGCCGGACTGGACGGGCAGATGGAGATAGGGGCAGACCCGCGGCAGGTCACGCAGCGCGCGCGCCATGGCCGCGTCGACGTGCTCGGGATGCGAGGTGGTGAAGCGCAGGCGCTGCAGGCCGTCGATCGCGTCCACGCGCGCGAGAAGCCCCGCGAAGTCGACGCCGTCGTAGCGGTAGGCGTTCACGGTCTGCCCCAGCAGCATCACTTCCGGATAGCCGCGCGCCACCAGGGACCGCACTTCCGCGACGATGCCGTCGGGATCGCGGCAGACCTCTGAGCCCCGCGTGCGCGGCACGACGCAGAAGCTGCAGACGTGGTTGCATCCTTCGATCGCGGTGACGTACGCGCGCACGCGGCTCGAGTGCGCCACCGCGGAGTCAGGGACGTCGAAGCTATCCGCCTTGCGATCGAGATCCACGCCGCGGCCCTCCCCCGCCCGCGCGCGGCGGACGAGATCGGGAACGCTGGAGAGGTTATGCGTGCCCACCAGCACGTCGACGTGGGGCGCGCGATCGAGGACGGCGGTGCCCTCGAGTTGCGCCACGCACCCGCCCACACCGACAACCAGCTCCGGCCGCGCGCGCTTGGCCCGCTTGAGCCGGCCCAGGGCGTGGTAGAGCTTGTCCGCGGCCTTCTCGCGCACGGCGCAGGTGTTGATGAAGACGAAGTCGGCGCTCTCGCGCGACGTGGTGGGCTCGTACCCTTCCGCCTCGAGAAGACCGGCGACCTTCTCCGAGTCGTTCACGTTCATCTGGCAGCCGAAGGTCTCGATGTAGTAGCGGTTTCTCGTCGTCATGGCGCGGAGATCCATTCTATTCCCTGAAGGATCCCGTTGGCCATTGTTCGTCGATGGCAGGCCGATCGATTTTCGCTGCTTGCTACGCGCGAGCCTGCTTGACCATCTCGCGCGCGTGGCGCCGCGCGGCATCCGTCACCGTCTCGCCGCCCAGCATGCGCGCGACCTCTTCCACGCGCTCCGACGTGTCGAGCACGCCGACCTCGGTCGTCGTTCGCCCACGCTCGACCTGCTTGCGCACGACGAGATGGCGGTCGGCCATGGACGCGATCTGCGGGAGGTGCGTGACGCACAGGACTTGATGCCGCTGGGCCATGTCGCGGAGCTTCCGGCCCACGACCTCCGCCACCCGGCCCCCGATCCCGGCATCGACCTCGTCGAACACGAGGGTCTTGCCGCGCGCATCGAGGCTGGCCACCGACTTCAGTGCGAGCAGGATGCGCGAGAGCTCGCCGCCGGAAGCGATGCGCGCCAGCGGGCGCAGCTCCTCGCCCGGGTTCGGCGAGAGCAGGAACTCCGCCGTCTCCAGGCCCCGGTCGGTCCAGCCGGACGTATCCGCGGCGGAGGCGGCCGGGCTGTCCGGTGAGAACGCCACCTGGAACCGCGTGCGCTCCATGGCCAGCAGGGCGAGCTCGCCCTGGACCTTCTTCTCCAGGTCGCGCGCGGCCGTGCGGCGCTTGCGCGAGAGCTGCACGCCCGCGGCGAGGTAGCGGCCGGCGAGCACCTCGCGCTCCTGGACCAGGGAGCGCTCGCGTTCCTCCGGGGAGCCCATCTCCCGCAGCTCGGACCGGCACTTCGCGGCGAACGACAGCACGTCCTCGACCGTCGCGCCGTACTTGCGCTTGAGGCGTTCGATGAGGGCCAGGCGGCTCTCGATCTCGTCGAGCCGGCCGGGGCTGACCTGCAGCGATTCGCGGTAATCCCGCAGGAACAAGGCGAGATCGTCGAGCTGGGCCCGCACCGCGCCGCGCGCCTCGACGTAGGGCCCAAAGCGCGGATCGATTCGCGCCAGCTCCTCGATCTTCCGGTAGAGGTGGCCGAGCCGCGTCAGCACGGCCTCCTCGTCCTCATAGAGGGCGCCGTACGCCTCGCCCGAGAGCTCGGCCAGACGTCCGGCATTGGCCTGCAGCCGTTTCTCCTGCCTGAGTGCCTCTTCCTCCCCCGGCTGCAGCGACGCGCGCTCGACCTCGACCGCCTGGTACTCGAGCATCTCGCGGCGTCGCTCGTCCTCGCGGCGGTCACGGCGGAGCGATTCGAGCGCGGCCTCGACCTCGCGCAGCCGGCGCAGGGGCTCCGCCATGGCCGCGGCCTCCCCATCGAGGCCGGCGTGCCGGTCCACGAGATCGACATGGGTCTGCGGGTCGAGCAGGCCCTGCGGCTCGTGCTGGCCGTGGATGTGGGCCACGAAGGGCGCCAGCTCGCGCAGCACGCCGACGGGGACGAGCGCGCCGTTGACGGTGGCTCGTCCCTTCCCCGAGGACTGGACCTCCCGACGCAAGACGATCTCGTCGTCCTCCGCGGGCAGGCCGTGCCGCTCCAGGGCCGCGCGCGCGTCGCTGCTCTCGATGAGCGCCTCCACGACGGCCAGGTCTTCGCCGGTTCGGATGAGGTCCGCCGACGCCCGGGCTCCCAGCAACAGGCCCAGTGCGTCGATGAGAATGGACTTGCCGGCGCCGGTTTCCCCCGTCAACAGGGTGAGACCCGGCCCCAGCTCCAGCTCGACACCGTGGATGAGGGCGATATTCTTTATTTTCAGTAACTTAAGCATCGTCTTTGTCGATGGAGAGGGTCACACCTCTCCGCGCGCCTGTAAATGATGGTGCGACAAGGGGTCAGGGGGGGTCCAAGCGGCTTTTCTCGTTGACAGACCCCAAGGGCTTGTGCCAGTCTCAGCGGACAGCGCTACTTAACGAGGTTCCTTGGCATCGACCGCCCTCTTCATCCTGGCTCAGCCGACAGCGGCGTTTTCGGGCGGTATCCGGGGCATTCTCAGCCACACCAGCGGAGTGGCCATGGGGGTCCTCCTGCTCCTGGCTCTCTTCTCCCTGGTCTCGTGGGCCATCATTCTCTACAAGGGCATGTCCCTCCAGCGGGCTTACTCGCAATCCAGGACGTTCCTGGACGTCTTCCGCAAGAGCACGAAGTTCTCCGAGGTCAACTCTGTCTGCGTCCAGCTCCAAGCCAGCCCGCTCGTGGGTGTCTTCCAAGCCGGCTATCAGGAGGTCAACCAGCAGGTCCGTGGAACGGGCAAGGAAGAGAAACCCGCAGCGGCTACCGCGCGTCCTACCGTAAGGAGCCTGGAGTCGCTCTCGCGCGCGCTCGTGCGCGCGGCCACGGGGGAGGTCACGCGGCTCGAGCGGCGCATCACGTTCCTGGCCACGACGGCGAGCGTGACTCCGTTCATCGGGCTCTTCGGGACGGTCTGGGGGATCATGAACGCGTTCGAGGAGATCGGGCGGATGGGCTCGGCGAACCTGGCCGTGGTCGCGCCCGGCATCTCCGACGCGCTCATCACGACGGCCATGGGCCTGGCCGCCGCCATTCCGGCCGCGTTCTTCTTCAACCTCTACAACAGCCGGATCAAGGTGCTCTCGTCGATGATGGACGACTTCGCCCTGGAATTCCTGAATATCGTCGAGCGTAACTTCACGTAAAGCGAATGCAGGCGACTGGGCAGGGCGGCACCGGCGGCGCATCCCACGCCGCCACCACGTATCGCACGATGCGCTCACGTCACGCGGGCGCCGTGCTGGGTGACATCAACGTCACGCCGCTGGTGGACGTGGTGCTCGTGCTGCTCCTCGTCTTCATGGTGACGGCGCCCATGATGAGCCGCGGCATCGACGTCACGCTGCCCGTCGCGGATCAGCCCAAGATCGCACCGGAGGATCGCAACATCACCGTGACCGTCAATGCGCGGGGGACGATCTACGTCAACGACAAGCCGGTCGCCCTCCCGCTGCTGGAGGACCAGCTCCGCGGACGCCTGCAGGGCATGTCGATGAAGGTCGCCTACCTGCGCGCCGACGAGGCCCTGCGCTACGGCAAGGTGATCGAGATCGTCGACGTGATGAAACACGCAGGGGTCGAGCAGATCGGGTTCGTGTACGACCTGCCGCCGGAGAAAGCAGCTCCTCGATGAACGAGGCCGTGGACCGCGTCCTCGAAGGGCGCGAGGCGATGGACCGCGGCTTCCCCGGCGGGATCCTGATGTCGGGCATGGCGCATCTCCTGCTCGTGGGCGGCGTGTTCGCGGCGTCCTGGTTCGGGCCGCGGCGACCGGCGATCGAGGTGGTGCCGGGGTTCGTCGTGCCGATGCCACGGGGTGGAGGGGGTCCGGCGGCGCCGGAGCCCGCGCCGGCGGCGGCCCCGCCCGTGACGACGCAAGCGGCGCCGGCTCCCGAGCCACCGGCCCCCGCTCCCCCGCCGAAGG
>DASTLK010000742.1:0-4770 GCA_035715025.1 Vicinamibacteria bacterium | reverse complement strand
TCCGCAACGCGCGCTTCGACTTCCTCCTCTGCGACGTCTACATGCCGGGGATGGACGGGTTCGAGTTGATGAAGCGCGTGCGCCAGCTCGACGCGTCGACGGTCGGGGCGCTGGCCGCGGTCGCCATCACCGCGCACCCTTCGTACGAGAACCGCCGGGACGCGCAGCGGGCCGGCTTCCAGGACCTGGTCACGAAGCCCGTCGAGGCGGCGGCCCTCGTCGAGCTCGTGTTGAAGCTGTCGCGGCCCTAGAAGAGGCCGGGGATGTTGAGGCCGGCGGTCAGGCCCGCCATCTTCTCCTGCACGGCCTCGTCGACCTTCCGTCCGGCCTCGTTGATCGCGGCCGTCACCAGGTCCTGGAGCATCTCGACATCGTCTTTGCTCACGACCTCGGGGTCGATGCGCAGGCTCTTCAGCCCCTTGTGGCCGTCCATGACCACGGTGACCATGCCTCCCCCGGAGTTGGCCTCGATCTCGAGGGCGGCGATCTCCTGCTGGACGCGCTCCTGCTTCTGCTGGAGCTGCTTCATGAGCTTCTGCGGGTTCATGCGTGGGCCCCTGTCTTTCTAAGTCAGGGGGGGCACTCACACAAGATTCGCGATGGGTGTTCGCGAACCCCCCCTGAAACCCCCCTCGCGACGCGCCGCCGCTGCGCGGCGCCGCCTCGCTCTGCGCTCGGCTTGCCCTTCGCTCGGCTAGGTCTTTGTCTCCCTGACGTCCACCACGCGCCCGCCGAAGAGGTCGAGCGCCTCCTGCACGGCCGGCTCGCGCGCGGCCTCCTCGAGCAGCCGCTGGCGCTTGCGCTCCGGAGACGAGGTCTCGGTCTCCGCTCCCGCGACCGCCGCGCTGGCCGGGGCCGCGGCCGCGGACACGATCTTCACCTTCAGCGGGCGGCCCGAGGCCTTGCGCGCGAGCTCGCGGTATTCGTCCGCGTGCTCGTCGGCGAGCCGGAAGAAGTCTGGAGCGAACTCCAAGACGAGCACGTCGCCCTCCTCCCTTGCGCGCGCGGCACGCAGCGGCGTCGCCAGCGAGGGACGTGTCTGGGCCTGGGCCACCATCGCCCGCAGGACCGCATCCGCGCCGTCGGCCAGGCTCACGGCCACCGGCGCCGGCGCGGGCGGGGCGGCGACCGGTGCCGCCGCGACCGGGACAGGCGCCGCGGGAGCGGGGACGGACGCGGCCCGAGCGGGAGCGGGAAGCGGTCGCGGGGCGGCGACGAGCTCCGGGGCCCGCGGGGCGGGAGCGGTCATGCCGCCGGCCAGCCGCTCGACCCGCGCCACGAGCTCGGCAAACGGCAACAGCCGCTGCATCTGCACGATCTTGAGGAGGGCCATCTCGAGCGTGACCCGCGGGTCCTGGGCCAGGCGCAGATCGGTCTCCGCCTTGGCCAGCACCTCGAAGATCCGCAGCAGGTCCTCTTCCGAGAGGGCGGCGGCGATCGGCTGGAGACGCTCGCGCTCTTCCGGCACCACCTGCGCCACGAGCACGCTCTCGCCGGGCGCGACCTTGAGGAGCAGGATCTCGCGGAAGTGGAGGATCAGCTCGCGGGTGAAGTTCCGGTAGTCCGCGCCGTAATCGGAGAGGCGCTCCACCAGCTCCAGGGCGGCCAGGCTGTCTCCCGCGGCCACGGCGCGCGAGGCGGCCAGGAGCAGCTCGCGGTCGATGAGGCCCAGCAGCGCGGAGACGTCCTCGTCGCGGACGGTCTGCCCGCTGAACGAGAGAACCTGGTCGAAGAGGCTGAGCGCGTCGCGCGCGCTGCCCTCCGCGGTGCGGGCCAGGCGGGCCAGGGTGTCGTCGGAGACCACGATTGCCTCGCCATCCGCCACCTGACGAAGGTGCGCGACCAGCTCGCGGGCGGGGATCAGGCGGAAGTCGTACTGCTGGCACCGCGAGAGGATCGTGTCCGGGATCTTGTGATACTCGGTGGTGGCGAAGATGAACTTCACGCGCGGCGGCGGCTCCTCGAGCGTCTTCAGGAGCGCGTTGAACGCTCCCGTCGAGAGCATGTGGACCTCGTCGATGATCCAGATCTTGAAGCGGTCCCGCGCGGGGTTGTAACGCGCGCTCTCGCGCAGCTCGCGCACCTGTTCGACGCCGTTGTGGGTGGCGCCGTCGATCTCCTGCACGTCGAGGGATGACCCGCTCGCGATCTCCAGGCAGGAGGCGCACTCCCCGCAGGGCTCGGGGGTGGGCTTGTCCGCCTTCGAGCAGTTGAGGGCCTTGCCCAGGATGCGCGCGGTCGTGGTCTTGCCGACCCCGCGCGCGCCCGAGAGCAGGAAGGCGTGGCCGATGCGTCCGGAGGCGAGCGCGTTCTTGAGGGTGCGCGTGACCGTGGCCTGCCCCACGACCTCGTCGAAGGTCCGGGGACGCCACTTCCGTGCGAGGACCTGGTAGGACATGGGAGATGGGGAGGGCCGGCCCGACGTGAACCCCGGCTGTCCTGCGGCACACCCGAGGTCGCCCGACCGTTGCTCCCTTCCGGGCCTGGCGGGGTTGGGGCGTCTCGCGTTGCGTAGGGCCGGGATCCACGTCCGGCCGACCCTGACCTCCGAGGATAGCCCAACCGGAGGTGCCGGGAAAGGCGATTCGTTGTGGGGGCGTCGTGGACGGTGTAAGGTTTAGGTACCTGCCCGCTCAGCTCCGGAGAGATGCGAGAGAGGCTGAATCGGCGTGACTGGAAATCACGTGAGGGGGTAACTCCTCCGGGGGTTCGAATCCCCCTCTCTCCGCCAACCCTTTGATCTGGCGCCGGCCGCGCCTCCGTTCATTCAGAGGGAGTCGATTCGAGATCGCCCACGGCCGCGGCGAGGATGCGGCAGCTCTCCAGCGTCTGCGCGTCGAGCTCGCGAAGGGCGTCGCTCGAGACCGCGCCCGAGTCGAAGGTGGCCAGCTCCGAGAACCCCCGGCTCAGGATCGAGAGCCGCACCTGCAGGCGCTGGGGGGGCGGGGCGGCCGCGGACATGATCCGCGCGTAGAGCTCCAGCCGGCGGAGGAGCTGGAGCCGATCGGGTACGAGGGCGACGAGGAACTGGGCGCCCGCGGCGGCCGCGGTCGAGCAGCCCCAGGCGGCGGCGCGCTCCTCCGCTTCGAACTTCACCTTCAGGAAGTCGAAGGCGGCGCGCGCTTCCGGAGAGAGGAGGTTCTCCCATTCGCTGGGCCGGCGCTCGTGCCACGAGATGACGCCGAGCAGCACGAGGCCGGCGACGATCGCGATGGCCAGCTCTACCACGCCGCGCCCGCCCAGGGCTGGAGGATCCGCGCGCCCGGGCTCAGCGCGGGTGCACGCCTCCAGGCCGCCCAGGTCCACACGCCGACCGTCGCGTTGTAGGCCGTCGAGTCGAGCGCGAGGAAATAGCGATAGCCCGGCGCGCCGAGCTCGCGCAGCAGGGTGAGGGCGGCGGTGTAGGCGACCAGATAGAGGGCGAAGCCGACGAGGAGCGAGCGGTGGAACGGATGAACGGGCGCGCGATAGTACTGCGCCGCCATCAGGACCACCGCCAGCAGGACGACGAGCAGTGACGCCTGGCCGCGCGGGCTGGCCACGCTGACCCAGGCCATCTGATCGCCCGGCCTCGCCGCCGCGGGGACGAGCTGGACCAGGAGGGCGGCCACGGCCAGGCCGGCGACCAGGACGGAGAGGAAGTCTCGGGCGCGCGGGAGGCGGGCGAAGGTGAGCAGTCCGATCTCCGTCGCGACGGCCAGCTTCAGCACCCAGTACAGCGCCTCCTTGAACAGCCAGAAGCGCGCGGTGTCGAACCTCTCCGGCCAGGTCAGGATCAGGCGATCGCCGAGGAACACCGCGAGCGCGTAGACGAAGAAGGACCGGCAGAGGCGATCGCGCCTGTGCCACATGAGCCCGCCGAGGAGCACCAGCAGGTGCACGCTTCCCAGGTTCATGACGAACGCGCGGTACGAGTCCATCACGCGGGCGTCAAGCCGTGCTTCCGGATCCACTTGTAGAGGGTCGCGCGCGTGATGCCGAGCGTGCGGGCGGCCCGCGTCTTGTTTCCGTGGTGGGCCTTCAACACCAGCACGAGCTTGTCGCGCTCGAGGCGGCTCAGGGGAGTGTGCGCGATGAGCTGTTCGTAGAGGACCTGGACCTCGGCCTGCTCGTGCCGTACGGAGAGGGCGAGCTCGAAGACGGAGCTCAGCTCGAGGCTGACCCGCCGCACGGCCTCGGCCCCGATCGGCGTGTCGGTGGCGCCGATGTAGACGAGGCCGCACGTCGGGTGGCCGACGGGGAGGAGCACCCACCTTTGGTGAAGGACGGGTTGCCCCGCGAGCAGGTCGCCGCGGGATTTCGACCAGCCCTCGTTGACGTTGCGGATGTCGGAGTCATCCAGCTCCGTGGTGGCGACGAACAAATACTTCTCGTCCTCGACCGCGACCAGAGCGCTCGAGCGCGCGCCGAGGCCGTCTTGCGCCATGCGCAGTGCGAGCTGGGCGGAGCGTCCCGCGTCGAGCGAGAAAATCCGCCGGAGAGTATCTTCCTGAAGTCCCATATGGAAACGGAATATGGCGCGAGTATGGCCTGACCGTCAATCGGAAAAACATTGCGTAGACGGACAATGTAGCGATATTCATACAATCAGCGTCAACGGGACAGCCGGAAGGCTCGTCCAGGGAGGCGCTGATGCAAAGGCTCTTGACGTGGATCGCCATCTTGCTGGCTTTCGGGATGGTGACCAGGGAGACGGGGCGCGGCCACTCGCGGCCGAGCGGCGGGTCAGACGGCGTGCACATGCTCGATGGATCGGGAGGTGGGCCGCCA
>DASTLK010000741.1:0-2875 GCA_035715025.1 Vicinamibacteria bacterium | reverse complement strand
CTCCTTGATCTCCAGGAGCTCGACCTTGACGTCTCCCATGTGCTGGAGGCGCCGGTCGGGCTCCTTCTGCAAACAGCGCAGGATGACCTTCTCCATGTCCCTTGGCATGTCCGGCCTGAGCTCGCTGGGGGCCTTCGGCTGCTCCCGCAGCACCGCGGCCAACGTCTCCGCCATCGAGCTTCCCGCGAACGCCAGCCGCCCGGTCACCATCTCGTAAAGCATGGCTCCGAAGCTGAACACGTCGCTCCGTGCGTCGACGTTCCTGCCCGTGGCCTGCTCAGGAGACATGTAGCCGGCCGTGCCCGCCACCGTCCCTGGCCGGCTGAGCCGGCCTGCGTCGCCGTCCTTCGTCCTCGTCTCGTGCTCCGGGCTCCCCGCCTCCTCCTGTGACGCGAGCTTAGCCAGGCCGAAGTCCAGGACCTTCACCGCTCCGTCGGGTCCGACCATGACGTTCCCCGGCTTGAGATCGCGGTGGACGATGCCGGCCGCGTGGGCTCGGGCGACGGCATCGGCGATGGGGATCGCGATCCGCAGGACTTCACCGAGCCTCATGCCCTGGCGCGGGATGAGGGTATCGAGCGTCTTCCCGGGCACGTACTCCATGACGATGAAGTCGACGCCGTCCGCCGACTCGATCTCGTGGATGGTGACGATGTTCGGATGGCTGAGGGCGGAAGCGGCGCGGGCCTCCTGCACGAAACGGCGCCGGCGATCCTCGTCGGCCATACGATCGGCGGGAAGAACCTTGATCGCGACTTCCCGGCCAAGTCGACGGTCGCGGGCGCGATAGACCTCGCCCATTCCTCCCGCGCCGAGCAGCGAGAGGATCTCGTAGGGCCCGAGCTTCGCCCCCGGGGTCAGGGCCATGGGTGTCTGATTATCCTTCGCCGGTGGTCCTTGGGATCGTTGAACTTGAGACGCCGTGGTCGGCGAGAACGGTGCGATAGACGCTTGCCGGCAATAAAAGAGGTAGACTCCCATCGTAGCGAAGTAAAAGCGAAACTAGAGACGGTCCCCATGCGCGTCGAGCTCAATGCCGCCTCCGCGTTCTCTTTCTTGCGCGCCTCCTCCCTGCCGGAAGATCTCGTCGAGCGGGCGGCGGAGCTGGGGCTCGAAGCCCTCGCCCTCGTCGATCGCGACGGGCTGAGCGGCGCGCCGCGGTTCTTCCAGGCCGCGCGCGCGGCGGGAGTGCGGCCGATCGTGGGCGCGGAGCTCACGATCGCGGGTGGGGGATCCCTGCCCATGCTGGTGGAGACCAGGGCCGGCTATCGCAGCCTCTGCCGGCTGATCTCGGAGATGAAGCGGGGCGTGCCCAAGGGCGAGGGCGCGCTCGCGCTGGACGCGCTGAGGCCGGACAAAGTGGAGGGGCTCGTGGCCCTCGCCGGCGTCGACGCGCTGGGCACCCGGCCCGACCCCGAACGGCTGGCCCGGTTGCTCGGGGCCTTCGGGCCCGCGCAGGTCGCCATCGACATCCAGCGCCATCGCCGGCGCGCGCAGGAGGCCGCGAACCAGGCCCTGCTCGACCTCGCCGACGCGAGCGGCCTGCTCGCGGTCGCGACCAACGGCGTGCGCCATGCGCGCGCGCCCCGGCGCGCGCTGCTCGACGTCCTCACCTGCATCCGCGAGAAGCGGACCCTGGCCGACGCGGGCCGGCTGCTGGCCGAGAACGCCGAGCGCCACCTCAAATCGCCGAAGGCGATGGCGGCGCTTTTCGCGGACCGGCCTCTCCTCCTGCGCAACACGGAAGCGCTGGCCGACCGCCTGCGCTTCACCCTGGAGGACCTGCCCTACGAGTTCCCGGAGTACCCGCTCCCGCCGGGGGAGACCATGACCTCGTTCCTGCGCGCCATGACCGACCGCGGCGCGCGTGATCGCTATCGTCCCTATCACGACCGCGCGCGGCGCCAGATCGAGCGCGAGCTGGCCCTCATCGAGAAGCTCGAGCTCGAGGGCTATTTCCTGATCGTCTGGGACATCGTCAACTTCTGCCGCGAGCGCGGGATCCTGGTCCAGGGCCGCGGCTCCGCCGCCAACAGCGCGGTCTGCTACAGCCTCGGCCTCACCGCCGTCGATCCGGTGGGGATGGACCTGCTCTTCGAGCGCTTCCTCTCCGAGGAACGGAAGGAATGGCCGGACATCGACCTCGACCTGCCCAGCGGCGACCGGCGCGAGGAGGTGATCCAGCACGTCTACCGCAAGTACGGCGAGCGCGGGGCGGGCATGACGGCGGTGGTCATCACCTACCGCGAGCGCAGCGCGGCGCGCGAGATCGGCAAGGTGCTCGGCATCCCGCCGCCGGAGGTCGATCGGCTGGCCAAGACCCTGCGTCCCTTCGAGTACGTCGATCCCACGGACAGCGTGCAGCGGAAGCTGGTCGAGAACGGGTTTCGCTGGGACGACCGGCGCGTCCAGCTCTTCGCGCGCCTCATCGGCGAGATCCGCGACCTGCCGCGCCACCTCGGCCAGCACACGGGCGGGATGGTGATCGCGAAGGGGAACCTCGACGACGTGGTGCCCCTGGAGCCCGCCTCCATGCCCGGCCGCGTCGTCATCCAGTGGGACAAGGACGACTGCGCGGACCTGCACCTCATCAAGATCGACCTCCTGGGCCTGGGGATGATGGCGGCCCTGCAGGACGCGCTGTCCTTATTGAAGGGGGCGGGCGTGGAGGTGGACCTCGCGCACCTGCCCGCGGACGACCCCAAGGTCTACGCGATGCTGCAGAGCGCGGACACCGTGGGCGTATTCCAGGTGGAGAGCCGCGCGCAGATGGCCACGCTGCCTCGCCTCAGGCCCACGCACTTCTACGACCTCGTGGTCGAGGTCGCGATCATCCGGCCGGGCCCCATCGTGGGGAACATGGTCCATCCCTATC
>DASTLK010000740.1:0-6608 GCA_035715025.1 Vicinamibacteria bacterium | reverse complement strand
GGAAGACGGCCCGCTCGGCCGCGAGCGGGAGCGGGTCATGGGCGCTCTTTCCATCCTGGCCGTCGTGTTCCTGGTTCCGTTCGCGATACACGACTTCCTCCGGGGCCGAGGCGCGCTGGGAGCGGCGATCGTCTGCGTCGTCGCCACCTTTGCCGCGGACGGGTACGCCGTGCGCAAGCGGCGCAAGCCACCGATCCCCTACGCGCTCCTGCTCGTGCCCATCACCGGCGCCATCACCCTCTCCCTCGCCACCCAGGGGGTGATCGGCGCGTTCTGGTGCTATCCGGTCGTCCTGTTCTTCTTCTTCGTGCTCCCGCAGCGGCCGGCCATCGTGTGCAGCGGCGCCCTGCTCGTCACCGCCACCGCCATCGTCTATCACTACCTCACCATGCGGATCACCGTCCGCTTCGCCGTCTCGCTCCTGCTCACCATCGTCATGGTGAACATCATTCAGGGCATCATCCACGGACTGCAGCGCCGGCTTCTCGAGCAGGCGATCACGGACCCGCTCACCGGCGCCTTCAACCGCCGCCACATGAGCGCCCGCCTCCGGGAAGCGCTCGCGAGCGGCCGGCCGCCCGCCACTCCCTCCGCCCTCCTCATGATCGACGTCGATCATTTCAAGAAGATCAACGACGAGCACGGCCACGACGCGGGCGACGCTGTCCTCAAGGGGCTCGTGTCCGTCGCGCGCAGCCGCGCCCGCAAGACCGACCTCCTGTTCCGCATGGGAGGCGAGGAGTTCGTCCTGCTTCTCCCCGACACCACGGAGGCGGAAGCCATGACCCTGGCCGACGACATCCGCCAGGCCATCGCCAACTCGCCCCTGCTCGAGGGGCACGCGGTGACGGTCAGCATCGGCGTAGGCCCCGCCGATGCGCGGGACTCCGTCGACTCGTGGCTCAAGGGCACGGATGCCGCGATGTACATGGCCAAGGAGTCCGGCCGGAACCGGGTGGCGCGCCGCATCCCGGCGGCGGTGTAACGCCGCGCACACCCCTCGGTAACGTCCGTTGACCTTTCGCCGGGCAGCGATGAACCATGCCGCCATGCGGGCCCTTCGTTTCGTGATGGCCGCCGGCGTCCTGGGCTTGGCGAGCTGGGTTTCCGGCGAGAGCCTGGGCGAAGCCGCGGCCAAGGAACAGGCCCGCCGCCAGGCCGCGCGGCACGAGGACGGCCCCGTCGCGGTGGTCCACGAGGACGAGCTGAAGAACGCGACCGGCCGGATCGCCAACGATCCAACCATCGCTCCTGCCGCCACGCTTCCGCCCGGCGGCACCTCCGGTCTCGTCGCGGCGCCCAGCGCAGACGACGATATCCGCGGCCGCGAGGCCTTCTGGAGACAGGAAGCCCGCCGTCGCCGCAACCAGGCTGCGTCCGCCGAGCAGGTCTTGAAGGACGTCGAGCGCTGGTCCGACCCGACCTACGCGGGCAAGGACCGCCCTTCGTGCCCGATCACGCGCGGCTCCGATCGCCGGAAGGCGCGGGCCGATGCCATGCGCGCCCGACAGGCCCTCGACTCTCTCGCGGAAGACGCGCGGGTCGCCGGCGCCCTGCCCGGCTGGGTCCGCGAGTAGCGCGCCGTCTCCCGCCAACCTTCCCTCGCATATGCTTGACGTCCCCGGTGAGGGCGGAAGCATGACCATGTGGACCGGCCGCCTGACGGCGGTTGCGAAGCCTCGCTTGCGTGCGGCGTGCGGCGCGTTGATGGCCGTTCTGGCGGCGGCGCCGGTCTCCGCGCAAGTCGTCGGCCAACCCCTCTCGAAGTGGACGCCGGGCACGCTGGACATCCATCAGATCAACACCGGGCGCGGCAACGCCGCGCTGCTGATCCTGCCGGACGGCACGAGCCTCCTCCTCGATGCCGGCGACGGTGGCAACCCGCCGCCGCGCGGAACGCCGCCCCGGCCCGATGGCTCGCGTTCGCCCGGCGAGTGGATCGCCCGCTACGCGCGCGCCATGGGCGTGTCCGCCTTCGACTACGGGTACGTCACCCACTTCCACGACGACCACCTCAGCGCGATGGTGGACGTCGCCACGCGCATCCCCATTCGCAAGATGTTCGACCGGGGATGGCCCGACTACCGCTATCCCGCGCCCGACCATCCCGAGCTCCGGTCGCCGGCATTCCTCCACTATCGCGAGTTCCTGGCCAAGGGGACGACCACGGCCGAGCGCCTGCAGCCGGGCCGCAACGATCAGATCGTCCTCGTCAAGGACCCGAAAACCCATCCGCAGTTCGAGGTGCGCAACGTCGCCGCCAACGGCGAGGTCTGGACAGGCACGGGCTCGGAGACGCGGCCGCGGTTCCCGTCTCTCGACGGCGTCCCGCGCGAGGACTGGCCCACGGAGAACATGTGCAGCCTGGCCATCCGCCTGCGCTACGGCGCGTTCGACTACTTCTCCGGCGGCGACATGCCGGGCACGCCGCGGCCCGGCTATCCCGCCTGGCAGGACGTGGAGACGCCGGTGGCGCGCGCCGTGGGACCGGTGGACGTGGCCCTGCTCGACCACCACGGCAACCGCGACTCGACGAACGCCTTCCTCGTCGCGACGCTGAGGCCGCGGGTCTGGATCATCCCCGTGTGGTCGGCCGACCATCCGGGGCACGACGTCCTCGACCGGATGTACTCGACGCGGCTCTACCCCGGCCCCCGAGACGTGTTCGCCACCAACATGCTGGACGCCAATCGGCTCGTCATCGGTCCGCTGCTCGACCGCCTGCTCGGCGCGCAGGGCCACATCGTCGTCCGCGTCGCGCCCGGCGGCGCTTCCTACCAGGTGATCGTCCTGGACGACGCCGCGGAGTCGTACGCCGTGAAGTCCGTCCACGGTCCCTACGAATCGCGCTGACCTACTTCATGAACCCGCTGCGGCCGCCTTCGGCGCTCATCGCGTCGTTCGCGGGATCGTCGAGGGCGAGCATCATGCGCGCGGCCGGGGACAGCGCGGCCTGCGTCTCCGGCCGGAGCAGCGCCTTCTGGTACTGCTGCTGCGGCTTGTCCCATCGACAGTAGAAGGCATGGAGAGCCAGGCGCCGCCGCCCCGTGCGGTTCGCGGCGCCGCCGTGCCAGAGATGGGAGTTCATGACCACGAGGTCGCCGGCACGGCCGGTGACCAGCACCTCGTCCGGATGCGGCCGCGCCGGATCCGCGAGCGCGTCCTGCGGGCGCCGGCCCGAGCGGTGGGAGCCCGGCACCACGCGTAGCGCGCCGTTCTCGGTCGTGAAGTCATCCAGCAGCCAGACCGTGTTGCAGACCCAGTAGCCGGCCTCGTCGGGCAGGGCGCCGGCGTCCACGTGCAGGGGCTGGCTCTCGGCGCTTCGGGGGTTCGCCGACCGCGCGTTCAGGCTGCTCAGCTTGAAGCGCGGCCCCAGCACGTGCGCGAGATACGCGCGCACGGTCTCGTCGACCACGCACTCGATGAAGACCTCCCCCTTGTCCGCGAGATTCGCCAGCCGTCGCGCTCCGGGCTCTTGCCGGAACTCCGCCCCCGCGCCTTCGCCTTCCGCCGCGAAGAGCGCGTCGATCTGATCGACGAGGCGCCGCCGCCGTTCGGGCCCGATGAACCCCTCCAGGCGGACGTAGCCCTCTTCGTCCAGGCGGCGTGCGTGTTCAGGCAAGATCGACAGGGCCGCCTCCCGGGTGATCAGGAGCGCGCGGCGCGGGTGTTCGCGTCGCGCGAGCTCGAGCGGGACGGCCGTGGAGCGGACCGTTCACCCGGTGGTCCCCCCGCACTGATCAGCGCCGTCCACTTGTCGGCGATGCGGTCCAGCACCTGGCGCGACGGGCAGTCCGCGTCGAGCACGTCTCCACGACGCCGTCCGGTCTCGGCCACGGTTACCTCCGGGTGGGTACCTTACCAAAAAGTCCGTACTTGTCAGCCGGGAGGGTGCCCTCCAATACTGGCCGATGGCGGTGCGTCGCCGCCGCAACGGGGGGAGAAGGCCAATGATCCTGGTGACGGGAGCGAGCGGTACGGTCGGAAGCGAAGTGGTGAAGGCCCTGGGCGGCCGCGGGGCGCGCGTACGTGCCGGATATCGCACCCACGCGCAGAAGGTGCCCAAGGGCGTCGAGTCGGTCGCGCTGGACTACGACCGGCCGGACACGGTCCGCCCGGCCCTGAAGGACGTCGAGACGCTCTTCCTCCTGTCCAACACCGTCGACGTGGAGCGCGCGGTCGTCGACGAGGCGAAGAAGGCGGGAGTGAAGCGGATCGTGAAGCTGTCCGTCTTCCGCGCGGAGGAGGAAGGGTTCACGTTCGCACGCTGGCACCGCGGGGTGGAGAAGTACATCGAGGCCTCCGGCCTCCGCTGGACGTTCCTGCGCCCGAACGGCTTCATGCAGAACGTCGTCACCTATATGGGCGAGACGATCCGCAAGGAGTCGGCCCTCTATGCGTCGGCGGGCCACGGCGCCGCCAGTCATGTCGACGCGCGGGACATCGGCGCCGTCGGCGCGAAGGTGCTCACGGAGAGCGGCCACGAGGGAAAGGCCCACGAGCTGACCGGCCCCGTCGCGCTCACCTATGACCAGATCGCGGAGAGCCTGACCACGGCCCTCGGCCGCCCGATCCGGTACGTGCCCATCTCGCACGCGCAATACAAGCAGGCGGCGGTGGCGGCGGGCACGCCCGAAGGCTACGCGGACGCGCTCGTGGAGCTCAATCGCTACTACGAAGAGGGCCACGCGACGCGGGTCTCTCCCGCCATCCGCCACCTCACAGGCCGCGATCCGATCCCGTTCGCGCAGTTCGCGCGCGACTACGCCGACCGGCTGCGCTGAGGGTCAGCTCTTGCCGGGGCCGCGCGGCCGCCGGCCCCAGCCCGGCGTGTCGTCGGGATCGAGCGGCTCTCTCTCCGGCCGCAGCGGCTCCGGCACGTGCTCGAGGTTGACGCGCACGCGTGTCCAGGTCGTGTAGCGCCCGCGCATCGCGTCGACGAGGACGTCGGCGGGCTGGAGCCGCGCGGCCGCCTCGGGATGGCGCGCCTTCCACCGTTCGAGTCCCGCCAGCGCCTCCTCCTTCTTGCGCGACCGTCCGATCTCCAGCAGCGGCCTGGTCGGGACGCGGCGGCCCCCGGGGGTGGCTTCCTTCTTGCGCGACGGGGCGACGCGTGGCGGCTCGCCCGGCTGCTTCTCGTAGTGCGGCGGCCACGGCGCATCGCCCAGGCCTTCCGCCTCCTGGCGCGCGGACAGCTCCAGCACGGCATCCAGCGCGCAGGGATGGTCGTCGAGGCCGGCGTGGCGGTCGCCGATCCGGGCGAAGCGCGCGGGCATCGTGCGCAAGGTGAAGTCCTCGGGCCGGCAGGCGTCCAGCTCGTCCCAGGTGAGGGGCGCGGACACGCGCGCGTCGGGCTTGGGCCGTACCGAGTACGCGCTGGCCACCGTGCGGTCCTTCGCGTTCTGGTTGTAGTCGAGGAAGACGCCCTGGCGCTCCTCCTTCCACCAGTGGCTCGTGGCCAGGGTGGGCGCGCGCCGCTCCACCTCGCGGGCCACCGCCAGCGCGGAGCGTCTCACCTGCGTGAACGACCAGCGGCGGTGCAGGCGCACGTTGACGTGGATGCCACGCGAGCCGGACGTCTTGGGCCAGGCCACGAGACCCAGATCCGAGAGCACCTCGTGCACGACGCGAGCCACGGCCACGATCTGCGGCCACTCGACGCCGGGCACGGGGTCGAGGTCGATGCGCAGCTCGTCCGGATGATCGAGGTCCTCCGTGCGCACGGGATGCGGGTGCAGCTCCAGGCAGCCGAGGTTGGCCATCCAGGCCAGGGCGGAGGCGTCGCGAGGGACGACCTCTTCCGCGACGCGGCCGGAGGGAAACTTGAGGGCCACGACCTCGATCCATTCCGGCCGCGCGGCGGGAGCGCGCTTTTGATAGAAGAACTCGCCGTGGATGCCGTCGGCGTACCGGACGAGGACGTTCGGCCGTCCGCCCGCTCCGCGCAGCGCTCCCTCCGCCACCGCGAGGTAGTACTGGACGACCTCGAGCTTCGTGATCCCGGCTTCCGGGAAATAGATCTTGCCCGGGTTCGATATCGCGACCTCGCGCCCGGCCGCCTGGACGATGGCCTTCTCCGCCTTGCCCGCCACGCGCCAAAGGATACGGCCGTCTCGACCTAGAATCCGCTGATCATGGATCGTCCGGCCCGCGTCCTCTCGATCGATCTCCTGCGCGGCGCGGACGTGTGGCTCATGCTCTTCGTCAACGAGATGGCGGGAGTGAAGGCGACGCCCGCCTTCCTGCGCCACATGCCGGCCGCCGCCGACGGCATGACGATCACGGACGTCGTCTTCCCGGCCTTCTTGTTCATCACGGGGATGGCCATCCCGCTCGCCCTTGGCGCGCGGCTCCGTCGCGGCGATTCCCGCGCCGCCATGTGGCGCCACGTCCTCGGGCGGACGGTGACCCTGCTCGTTCTCGGCGTCCTCATGATCGACGCGGAGCGGGCCAGCCCGCAGGGCCTCGTCCCTCCCGCGTTGTGGAACATCCTGATGACGGCAGCGGTGGTACTCGTGTTCGCGGCGCGACGGCCGTGGCGGCTGGCCGGCCTCGCCCTCCTCGTCGTGCTGGTCCTCGTGTATCGCGCGGACGGCGTTTCGGGGGTG
>DASTLK010000739.1:0-6479 GCA_035715025.1 Vicinamibacteria bacterium | reverse complement strand
CCCAGCAGCAGCAGCACCGGGAAGAGCGAGGGCAGGAACTCGTTGACGTTCTCGCCCCGCCGCTCCAGGTGGTAGGCGAGGAAGAGGATGGTCGAGAGCTTGGCCACCTCCGCCGGCTGCAGCGAGAGCGACCCCAGGCGGATCCAGCGATGGGTGTCGTTGACCGCGGGCAGGAAGAGGACGGCGATGAGCAGGACGAGGGTGGCGAGGACCGCGGAGTAGACGACGGCGGGATGGCGCAGCTTGCGGTAGTCCGTGCGCATGGCCGCCACCATGGAGACGAGACCGACGCACGCCCATACCACCTGCCGGATCAGGAAGTAGTACGCGTTGCCGTAGCGCTCCTGGGCCAGGCCGGACGACGCGCTCCACACCATCACCAGGCCCAAGCCGAGCAGGGCCACGGTCACGGCGAAGAGCGAGCTGTCCGAGGAGATCTTCTTAGCCATTCCGCTTCTCCGGCGCGGCGTCCGTGGCGGCGGCCAGGCGCCGCACTTCGTCCTTGAAGGCGCGCCCACGGGCGGCGTAGTCCTCGAACATGTCGAAGGACGAGCAGGCGGGCGCCAGCAGGACGGTGTCGCCGGCGGTGGCCAGCGCGAAGCCGCGCTCCACCGCCTCGCGCAGCGAGTCGCAGGGGACGACGGGGATCACCGCCGCCAGCGCGGCCACGATGCGCGGGGTGGCTTCGCCGATGGCCAGCACCGCCTTGCCGTGCGCGCGCAGACCGGGGGCGAGGTCCGCGAAGTCCCCGCCCTTGTAGCGGCCGCCGACGATCGGCAGCACCACACCCGGGAACGCTTCCAGGCTCTTGCGCGCGGACTCGACGTTGGTGGCCTTGGAGTCGTTGAAGAACGCGACGCCCGCGATCTCCGCCACGCGCTCGAGGACGTGCTCCACGCCGGTGTAGGAGCGGACGGCCCGGCGGATCGCGTCCACCGGCGCCCCCATCAAGCGGGCGGCGGTGGCCGCGGCCAGCATGTCGGAGGCGAGGTGGTCGCCGGGCAGCCGCACGTACGCGCGATCGAAGAGGACCTCGTCCCGCTCCGCCGTCTTGAGCCGCGCCAGCCCGCGATCGAAGAACGCCCCCTCGGCGGCGCGCGCGGTGGGATGGAAGGCAACCGGCCGTGCCTTTCCCTGTCGCGCGAGCGCGAGCACCGCCGGATCGTCCGCGTTCACCACCGCCCAGTCGTCCGCGGTCTGGCTCGCGAAGATGCGGGCCTTGGCCTGCGCGTACTCCTCGTAGCTGGCGTGGCGGTCGAGATGATCGGCGGAGAGGTTCAGGAAGACCGCGACGTGCGGCCGGAACGCATCCGTCCCCTCGAGCTGGAAGCTGGAGACCTCGAGCACGAACGTGGTGTCGTCGGTCGAGCCGTCCACGATCCCGGTGACGGCCTGTCCGATGTTGCCGCCCACCCGCACGTCGCCGCCCGCCTCGCTCAGCATCGCGCCCGCGGCCGCCGTGGTGGTGGACTTGCCCTTCGTGCCCGTGATCGCGACCACCGTCCCCTTCAAGAGCCGGAAGCCCAGCTCGAGCTCGGCCACCACCGGGACCCCCGCCGCGCGTGCCGCCTGCAGCTCGGGCATGGTCGAGGGCACGCCTGGAGACACGACGATCATCGAGGCGCCGGTGAAGGTCGCCACGCGATGACCACCGAGTTCCAGGCGCACGCCCTGCTTCTCCAGGTTCATCACTTCCGGCGGAAGCTCGCTCGGCCCTTTCCGATCGGTGGCCACGACCCGCGCGCCCCGCCGCGCGCAGAGCGCCGCGGCCGCGATCCCCGACCGCGCCAGGCCAACCACCACGACTTGTTTGCCCGCCAGTTCCAAGGGGCCCTCAAGCGTTCCAGGTCACTAGCGATCTGCGGCGTTCGTAGCTGACAAGCGTTTTCTTCATCGCAGTTTCACCGTGGTGAGACTGAGCAGCGCGAAGATGAAGGCCACGATCCAGAAGCGCACCACCACCTGCGTTTCCTTCCAGCCGATGAGCTCGAAGTGATGGTGCAGGGGGGCCATGCGGAAGATGCGTTTGCCGCGCAGCTGGAACGAGACCACCTGCAGGATCACGGACAGGGCCTCGATGACGAACAACCCGCCGACGCTGAAGAACAGCACTTCCTGCTTGATGAGGATGGCGATCGTGCCCAGCGCACCCCCCAGGGCCAGCGACCCCACGTCCCCCATGAAGATGTGGGCGGGATAGCAGTTCCACCACAGGAACCCCATCGACGCCCCCACCATCGCGCCGCAGAAGATGGTCAGCTCCGCGCCCCGCGGCAGGAAGATCAGGTCGAGGTAGCGGGAGAACACCGCGTGCGTGGTCAGGTACGTGAGCACCGTGAAGGCGGCGGCGGCGATCAGCGTCGTCCCGATGGCGAGGCCGTCCAGACCATCGGTGAGGTTCACCGCGTTCGAAGCGAAGGCCACGAACAGCACCGCGAACGGTATGTAGAGCAGGGCCAGGTCGGGCAGGAGGTTCTTGAAGAACGGCACCGTGATCCGCGTCGAATAGCTCGCGGGATCGACGCGGGCGAAGCCGTACACGATCACCCCGATCACGAACCCGATGGCGAGCTGGAAATAGAGCTTGCTGCGGCCGCTCAGGCCCAGGTTCTGCTTCTTCACGACCTTCAGGTAGTCGTCGGCGAAGCCGATGGCGCCGAAGGCGAGGGTGGACAGGACGGCGATCCACACGTTGCGGTTCGTGAGGTTGGCCCACAAGAGGGTGGGGATCACGATGCCGGCCAGGATGAGCAGGCCGCCCATCGTCGGCGTGCCCTTCTTGGATTGGTGGGCCTGGGGGCCCTCCTCGCGGATGTATTGGCCGACCTGGAGCCGGCGCAGGCGCTCGATCATCCAGGGGCCCAGGATCAGGACCAGGAAGAGCGCGGTGAGGCTGGCCACCGCGGTGCGGAACGTGATGTACCGGATCACGTTGAACCCGGACACCTGCGTGTGGAGGGGGTACAGGAGGTGGTAGAGCACGCTAGCTCTCCTTCTCCCCGAACCGCGCCACCAGGGCCTCCACGACCTTCTCCATGCGCGCGCCGCGCGAGCCCTTCACGAGCACGGCGTCCCCCGCCTTCACGAGCGCGCCCGCCTCGCGCGCGGCCACCTCGGAATCCGCGAAGTCGCGCAGCGCGGACGCGGGGAGGCCCGCGCGCCGTGCCCCTTCCGCGAACTCGCGGCCCAGCGTCCCCACGCCGATGACGACGTCGGCGCGGCCGGCCAGCTTCGCCCCCGTCTCCCGATGCAGCTCCGGCCCCGTGGGCCCCAGCTCCAGCATGTCGCCCAGGAACACCACGCGGCGCCCCTGCGCGGCCATGTCGAGGGCGGTCACCGCCGCCTCCACCGCCGCCGGGTTCGAGTTGTAGCTGTCGTCCAGGAGGGTGACGCCTTCGCCCAGCCGGCGGACCTGCCCGCGGCTCTTGGCCGCCTTCAGGTGCGTGGCCGCCTCCACGATCGCGTCCATGGGCACGCCGATGTGGTGCGCGGCCGCGGTGGCGGCCAGGAAGTTCAGCAGGAAATGGGGGCCGGGCAGGGGCAGGGCCACGTCGTAGCTCTTGCCGTCCACGCGCAGGTCGAAGCGCATGCCGTGGATGGTGCCCCGCCAGTTCTCGGCGGAGACGTCGCAGGCGCGGTCGCGCCCGAACCAGAGCGTGCGCCCCTTGCGCTCTTCGCCGATGCGCCGGACGCGCGGGTCTTCCCAGTTGAGGACGGCCACTCCATTCGCGTCGAGCCCTTCCAGGATCTCCGCCTTGGCCGCCGCGATCGCGTCCACGGAGGCGAAGAACTCGAGGTGGACGGGCGCCACCATCGTGATGATGGCCACGTCGGGACGCGCGACCTTTGACAGCTCGCGCAGCTCGCCGGCGGCGGACATGCCCAGCTCGAGCACGGCGTAGCGATGCTCGGGAGCCAGACGCAGCAGGGTGAGGGGCAGGCCGTACTGGTTGTTGAGGTTGCCTTCCGTCTTGAGGACGGGCCCCTGCGTGGCGAGCAGCGCGGCCGTCATCTCCTTGGTCGTGGTCTTGCCGGCGGAGCCGGTGACGGCCACCACGGGCACGCCCGCCTTCAGGCGCACGTGCCGTCCGAGGTCCTTCAGGGCCTGCGTGGTCTCGCCCACGCGCACGAGCGGGAATCCTTTCGGCACGGCCGCGTCGCGATGCACCATGGCCGCAGGCGCGCCCTTCGCGACGGCGGCGGCCACGAAGTCGTGCCCGTCGAAGTTCGGGCCCTTCACGGCCACGAAGAGCTGGCCCTTGACCAGCGTGCGCGAGTCGATGGAGACGCCGGCGACCGCGGCCGCCGGTCCGCCCGCGGCCACGCGGCCCTGCGTGGCCTTGGCGATCTCGTCCAGGGTGAGGGTGTCGATGGGCGCGGTCACGGATGCCCCCTTCATGGCTTGCCCGACCGGGCGGGGAGGCGGGACAGGATGTCCCGGGCCACCTGCCGGTCGTCGAAGGGGACCGTGCGGTCCCGCAGGACCTGATAGGTTTCGTGCCCCTTGCCCGCGATGACGACGGCATCGCCGGGACGGGCCATCTCCAGAGCGCGCGCGATCGCCTCGCGTCGGTCCACGATCGCGTGGCGCTCGGCCTTGCGGCCGCCGTTCATCCCCCTCTGTATCTCTTCGAGAATAGCCTCCGGGGGCTCGGAGCGGGGGTTGTCGGAGGTGACGATCACGACGTCGCTCAATCGCGAGGCCACCGCGCCCATGAGGGGCCGTTTCGTGCGATCGCGGTCGCCCCCGCAGCCGAAGACGGTGATCACGCGGAGGGGGCCGAGCTCGCGCACCGTCTCCAGCAGGTTCTTGAGCGCGTCGTCCGTGTGCGCGTAGTCCACGATGACCACGAAGCCCGTCGCACCGGCCACGCGCTCGAGCCGCCCGGGCACGCCCGTCACCGTGGCCAGCCCGCGCAGGGCGACCTCCGGCACGACTCCGGCCGCCACCGCGGCCGCGAAGGCGGCCAGCACGTTCTGGACGTTGAAGCGGCCGACGAGGGCGCTGCGCACCTCGTGCGTGCCGAGCGGGCTGCGGATGCGGAAGCGCGTGCCGTCCAGGGCCAGGCGGACCTCCTCGGCCTGGAAGTCCGCCGGCTTGTCCACGCCGTAGGTCCACACGGGCGCGCGCGAGACCGCGATGAGCTCGGCCGCGCGGTCGTCGTCGGCGTTGATCACGGAGCGCCCGTCGGGACGGACGAGCTCCGCGAACAGCTTCCGCTTGGAGTGGAAGTACGAATCCATGTCGCCGTGGAAGTCGAGGTGGTCGCGCGTCAGGTTCGTGAACACGGCCACCCGGAACTCGAGGCCCGCGACGCGCTCGAGCTCGAGGGAGTGCGACGAGACCTCGAGCACGGCGTGCGAGCAGCCCGCGTCCACCATCTCGCGCAGCAGCCCCTGCAGGTCCGACGACTCCGGCGTCGTCCGTGTCGCGTCCGCCATCCGGTCGCCGATCCGGTAGAGCACGGTGCCGAGCAGGCCGACCTTGTGGCCGGCCGCGCGCAGGGCGGCCTCGATGAGGTAGGTCGTGGTGGTCTTGCCGTTGGTGCCGGTGACGCCGAGGAGCTCCAGCGCGCGCGCGGGATCGCCGAGCACGGCCGCGGAGAGTTGGGCCAGCGCCTCCCGCGCGTCCGGGACCTGCAGCCACGTCGATCCCGGCGGCCCCGGCTGCTCGGACGCGATGGCGGCCGCGCCCTTCTTGCGCGCCGCCTCCACGAACTGGTTGCCGTCCGCGGCCAGTCCCTTGATGGCGACGAAGAGCGCGCCCGGCCCCGCCTTGCGCGAGTCGTAGGTGACGGCGGTGATGGCGGTCTCGCCGTCCCCGCTGAGGACGGCGCCGGGCAGGCGCGCGGCCAGCTCGCGCAGGTTCACGGCGTGCCTCCGAGCTGTAGGACGCACGTCATCCCCGCCTCGATCTCCGCCCCCGGCTCGGGCGCCTGCTTCACCACGCGGCCGGATCCCTTCAGCTCGACGATGAGGCCCAGGCGCGCGGCGGAGGTCGCCCCTTCGCGGGCGGAGGTGCCGCGGAGGTCGGGCATGAAGCCGGGCGCGGTCGGGCTCGTGGGGCTGGCCGCGGGCACCGGCTCGTAGGCGGCCAGGTGCACGTCGTCGCTCGGCAGCCCGGTCGCGCGCAGGACCCGGTCGGGATCGTCCGGAGACACCGCCAGCCGGCGGAGCGCGGGCTCGGCGATGCGCGCGAAGAGCGGCGCCGCCACGTCGCCGCCCTCGTTGGCGGGGCCCTTGGGCGTGTCGAGGGAGACGAGCACGACCAGGGCCGGGCGCGACGCGGGCACGAAGCCCACGAAGGACGCGACGTGGTCCACCATCGAGTACTTGCCGCCGGGCTCCACCTTCTGGGCGGTGCCCGTCTTGCCTGCCACCGCGTAGCCGGGGATGGCCGCGCGATGGCCGGTGCCCCTGAGCACGACGCCGCGCAGGATGTCGGTGAGGCGGTCGGCGGTGGCGGGATCGAGCACGCG
>DASTLK010000738.1:0-3362 GCA_035715025.1 Vicinamibacteria bacterium | reverse complement strand
GTCGACGTCGGTCGCGGCCATCTCACACTCCCGCGCGTGGCGCGCCTTCGCCGGCGCGCGCCGCCGCCAGCAGCTCTGTCACCTCTTCGTCCGTCGTCTGCGCGAAATCGTCGTAGAACCGGCCCACGGCCATGAAGGGCTCCGGCGTCGCGAAGCAGACGAGCTCGTCCACCTCCTGGCGCAGCTCCTGACAGGTGGAGGGAGCGGCCACGGGCACCGCGATCACGATGCGCGCCGGTGCCTGCTGGCGCAAGGCGGCCACCGCCGCCCGCATCGTGGAGCCGGTGGCCAGCCCATCGTCGACGAGGATCACCGTCTGGCCCTCGACCCGCGGCTCGGGCCGCTCACCGCGATACGACTGCTGGCGGCGTTCCAGCTCGAGCGCCTCCTCCGCCGCCGCCCGGTCCACCACGTGGGGCGGGATGTGAAGGGCATCGACGACGTCCCGGTTCACGATGCGCACGCCGCCGGTGGCGATCGCGCCCATGGCCAGCTCCTCCTGGCCGGGCACGCCGAGCTTGCGCACGACGAACACGTCCAGGGGGGCGCCGAGGCCGCGGGCCACCTCGTAACCCACGGGGATCCCCCCGCGCGGCAATCCCAGCACGAGCACGTCCGGCCGATCCTGGTACGCGCCCAGCTTGGAAAGCAGATGCCGACCCGCGTCGGCACGGTCGCGGAACAGCACTTGGGCCTCCTCTCTCGAACTTAGGCCCGGTCCAGACGCCCGTCAACGGCGATTGACAGAAGTCCGACCCGGCACTTATGGTGGGAGGAGCCTGCGGCCGACTCCGGCCGAGAGGAGGTCACGCCATGCCCCTACACACGGATCCCGTCTGCCACATGCAGGTGGACCAGAACACGGCGGCCGCCGTTTCCGAATACCAGGGCCGGCGCTACTATTTCTGTTCGCCGGGCTGCAAGGAGAAGTTCGACCGCAGCCCGGGTCAATACGCCGGCGGTCCCCGCTAGGGCGGGGCGGATCCGGCCGATCGACGTTCATAGAAAGGAGTCCACCATGCCGGTACGTTCGGCGAAGGCGCAGTGGGAGGGGACGCTCAAGGAAGGCAAGGGGACGATGTCGCTCGGGAGCGGCGCGTTCCAGGGGGCGTACTCGTTCAACTCGCGCTTCGAGTCGGGCACGGGGACCAACCCCGAGGAGCTGATCGGCGCCGCGCATGCCGGCTGCTTCTCGATGGCCCTCAGCGCCGCCCTCGGAAAGGCCGGGTTCACCCCCAAGCGCGTGAGCACGAGCGCGGGTGTGCACCTGGAGCCGGTCGAGGGCGGCTTCGGGATCACGGCCATCGACCTCGTGACGGAGGCGAACGTCCCCGGGATCGACAACGCGAAGTTCCAGGAGATCGCGGAGGGGGCCAAGAAAGGCTGCCCGGTGTCGAAGGCGCTCGCGGCAACGAAGATCAACCTGAGCGCCAAGCTCGTTTCGTAGGCTCCGACCGGCGGCGCCGAGCCGCCGAGGGAGGTCCTCATGTTGATCGCGGCAATGCTGCTGCTCGCGGCGGGGGCGCCCCTGGCCTCCGCCGTCTCTTCCGCGCCCGTCGCGACCGTGCCCGCGGAGATCGATCGGCACTATCGCGACTACAACTTCGTGAACGCCTTCAGCACGCGCGACGAGCGGACGATGATCGCGGCCGGGCGCGCTCCGTCCGAGCCGCGCCTGGGCCGCATCGCGCGGGCGATGAGGCGGATCGCGGAGCGCATCGACGACATCGATCCGGGGATGGTGATGGGGGGCGGCCGGGCGTCGCCCGAGACCGCGATGCGCGCGGACCTCGTGCGCATCGCGTCCTGGCAGACGGGCAAGAACGGCGAGGAGGCCTGGGTCACCCTCGACGTCTCCACGCTCGACCGCGGCACGAACGTCATCCTGGTCGGGAAGTTCGACGAGGTCGCGGGCAGCGAGTCCCTGCCCTCGATCGACGCGATCCTCGGCGCGACGCCCTCGCGCGGGCCGGAGATCCACACGACCGAAGTCCATCACTGGATCCGGACGGACGGGACGTGGCGCCGCGCGGCGGCGACGCTGCACTTCCTCGCGAACTGACCGCTACCGGGGCGCGGCGATCGCGGCGGCGGCCTTCCTGAGGTCGTCGATGAAGCGGCGCATCTCGACGTGGCGCGACTCGTCGTCGGGCGCGCGCAGGATCGAGGACGGGTGCACCGTCGCCAGCACGCGCGGCGCCAGCTCGGACGCGAAGATCTTGCCCCGCTCCTGCGTCACCTTGAACTTCTTGCCCAGCAGCGCCTGCGCCGCCGTCGCGCCCAGGCACACGACGATCTCGGGCTTGACCACGGCCAGCTCCGCCTCCAGCCAGGGACGGCAGGCCATGATCTCGAGCGCGTCCGGCTTGGCGTGGATGCGCCGCTTGCCGCGCGGCTCCCACTTGAAGTGCTTCACGACGTTGGTGACGTAGGCCCGGCTCCGCTCGATTCCGGCCTCCTCGAGCGCCTTGTCGAGCAGACGTCCCGCCGGCCCGACGAACGGATGGCCGCTGAGATCTTCCTCGTTGCCGGGCTGCTCGCCGATGAACATGGCGGCGGCTCGCCGGGCGCCCTCGCCGAACACGGTCTGCGTGCCCCGCTGCCACAGGTCGCAGGCCTGGCAGTGGGCGGCGGCGGCGCGCAACGAGACCAGCGTCGGACGCGCCGGGACGAGAGGAGCCGCGGTCTCGAGCACGGCCTTGGCGGGGGCCATCATTCGATTCTACGCACCGGTAGCGGTTCCGGCACCGCCCCTCAAAGATACCTTGCAACTCTAGAGCAATACTGCCGATAGGCGTCTCCAAACTTCTCCCCGAGGTAGCGCTCCTCACGCAGGACAACGCCGCGATGCATGACGACGAGAATCGGGATCAAGAGGATGAAGCCCCACCACGTGTTGAACGCCAACGTGAGGCCACAGTACAGAAGCGTGAGGCCCACGTAGAGCGGATTGCGAGAGAAGCGAAACGGGCCGGACGTGACGATCGCCGTGGTGGGCCGAGAGGGATCCACGTTCGTGCCCGCGGCCTGCAGCGCCCGCCTTCCCGGAATCGCGATGACAAGACCGAGCAGCAGCGGGACAAGGCCGAGCCAGGGAGTCAGCGCGTGGCGCAGGATCGGCATCGGCCAGAACCAACGAAGCACCAGGACCGCGATGAGGGTCGCGCCGTAGAGTAAAGGGGGCCGGACGATGACGCCAGGATTGTCTGTGGGTGTGGGCATACCGTCCTCTCGCTAGTTCCTCGTTGCCATGCGGCCCCCTCGATCCGAGGGATTGCCTGGCCGAAGCGCCGCCATTCCGAGAGTTGCCGCGATCAGCACCCAGGACACCAGGGGAACCACAAGGAACGCAGCGGCGGGCC
>DASTLK010000737.1:0-5954 GCA_035715025.1 Vicinamibacteria bacterium | reverse complement strand
GGGCCGCCACTTCCCGCCAGCGCGCCGGCGCCCACTGCTTGACCGGGCGTCCGCCGCTGGGGTGCAGGCCGACCAGGGGGCGGAGCCCGTCCAGGCCCTGCGCGGCCAGGACTCCTTTCGCGCGCGCGCGATCGTCCGCGGTGAGCAGGTCCACGGGCGCGCCGCCACCGATCGCCTCCGGCCCCGCCGCCACCGCCACCGCGCGCCGGTTCTGATCGATCCAGGAGACGGTCTCGTCGAGCGGCACGACCCTCGTGAGGAGGCGCGCCCCGCCGGTGTTGGCGTAGCCGATGCGCTCGCGCGCGCCCGTCAGCGCCATCAGCCAGGCCGCGCGCACGTCTCCCTGCAGGTCCAGGGCAAGGTCGAGGCGCTCGGCGCGCAACCCCAGCGCGCGGCTCCACAGGGCGCGCCGCGTCTGTGCCCCCTCGCTCGGACGCCCGACCCAGGGCGCGCTCCACACGAGCACGTCGTCGACGGGCGCCCGCCGCGCGATCTCTTCGCTCCAGCGCCCGACGGCCAGCCGGATCCGCGCTCCCGGATAGGCGCGGCGCAGGTCGGTCAAGGCAGGCAGGGACATCAGCAGGTCGCCGATGCGGTCCAGACGCAGGACGAGGACCTCGTGCACGCGGTCCACGGCCAGCGGAGGCGCGCCCTCGACCGGTGCTTGTCGGAGAACGCGGAGGGGCAGGTCGGCGGCCGCGAGCAGGGCGCGCTCGGCCGGCGATGCGACGCGGGTTCCCGTGCCCCTAACGGGCGTCCAGCGCTGCCGCCTCGGCATAGCATTCCTCGAAACGCCGGGCCGTCCGGTCCCAGCCATGACGCTTCACCGCGCTCGCGCGGGCGGCCGCTCCCAGCCGCGCGCGCAGCGCATCGTCCGCGGCCAGGCGCGTGAGCGCGGCCCGCAGCGCGGCCACGTCTCCCGGCGGCACGAGCAGGCCGTTCTCGCCGTCGGTGATGACGTCCGGGATCCCGGCCACCCGCGAGGCCACGATCGCGCGGCCCGCGGCCATCGCCTCCAGCAGCGTGTTGGGCAGGCCGTCCACGTTTCCGGCGCGATCGACGACGGACGGCACGACCACCACGTCGGCCGCGGCCAGGGCCCGCACGACCGCCGCGCGGTCGAGCGGACCCACCAGCCGCACCGGAGCCCCCGTTTCCGCGATGCAGCGCGCGAGGCTCTCCTGCAGGTCGCCCGCGCCCGCGATCGCGACCTGCACTCCCGAGAGACCGGCCACGGCCTCCACGAGGGGGCCAAAGCCCTTCTTCTCCACCAGGCGTCCGAGGGCGAGGACCAGCCGGGCGCCCGGCGGTGCGCCGAGACGCTCGCGGAACTCCGTGTCCGCGGCGGACTTGAACGTCGCGCCGTCGACGCCGTACGGCACCGTGCTCGTCCGCGCTTCGGGCGCGCCCAGGGCGACCGCGCGCCGCCGCAGGTCGTCGCTGCAGGCGGTCACGCGCGCGGCCCGCTCCAGGGTGAAGCGCGCGAAGGCGCGCACGGCCGCGGAGCGCTCGGCCAGGAAGATGTCGCTGCCGTGGGCGCTGACCACGAACGGGACGCGATGGGCGGCGACGACGTCCGTGATCATCGCCGCGTTGGGCACGACCCAGTGGGCGTGCACGACGTCGTACCGGTGGCCGCCGAGCAGCGACCCCAGGGAGCGCCGGAGGGCGAGCGCGACCAGCGGGGCCAGGAGGTACATGCCGCGGCGGACGCGCACGTCCGACTCCAGGCTCTGCGCGTAGCCCCAGAGGCTCCACTCTTCGCGCGGAGCGTAGCCGTACTGCAGCACGCGGACGGGCTCGCCGGGCGGCCGGCGGAGGTCGGGATGGTGCGGCAGCAGGATGTCGACGGCGTGGCCACGCGCCGCGACGGCGTGCGCGATCGACTCGATGAAGGGCGCGGTGACGTCCCCCGGGAACTTGGGGTAGGAGGACGCGACCATCAGCACGTTCATCCGGTCAGGAGGTCTCGGCCCGGGCGTCCTCCCGGCGCCGCGGTACCTTGCCGTAGCGGCGCCGCAGGAGGGCGAAGTTCACGAGGGCCAGGTAGATCTCCTCCGCCGTGAGCTTGGAGGCGTCGCGCCGCCGGTTACGGAAGTGGATGGGCACTTCGCCCAGGCGGAACCCGTTGAGCCAGGCCTGATAGGCCATCTCGCCGTGGACCACGTAGCCCGTGATCTTGATGCGGTCGAAGTCGGCCGCCTCCAGCACCTCGCGGCGGTAGCCCCGGTAGCCGCTGGTCGTGTCGCGCACGGGGATGCCCGCCACCAGGCCGATGTACTTGTTGGCGAGCCAGGAGAGCAGCGGGCGGACGACACCCCAGTCCGAGGTGCCGCCTCCCTCGATGTAGCGCGAGCCGATGACCATGTCGCAGGTGGCGAGCTTCTCGAGGAACTTGGGCAGCTCCCGCGGATGGTGCGAGAAGTCCGCGTCCATCTCGAAGAGGTAGCGGTAGCGCCGGGGGTCGGCCAGCCCCTGCTTGAAGGCGGCGATGACGGCGGCGCCGCGTCCGCCCTTCTCGCGCCGCTCGAGGAGCTCCACGCGCCCGGGATGGCGCGCCGCGGCCTCGCGCACCGCCGCCGCCGTGCCGTCCGGGCTGCCGTCGTCGGCCACGCACACGTCGATCGCGTCCCCGCACTCGGGGAGGCCGTCGATGAGGGGCCCGACGTTCTCGCGTTCGTTGTAGGTCGGCACGACGACGAGGGTACGACTGGCGCTCAGGGGGAACCTCCGGCGGCGCGGGAAACGGGAATTGTAAGCTGGATTCGATCGAGCATGACACCGAGGTCCCGGGTGTCGGGATCGTCCGGCCACGCGTTGGCGGGCCGGAAGGTCGGGACGTCGAACCGCAGCACGGGCGGGCCCGGAGGCAGTGGATCAGGCAGGCGCAGCGTGTGCTCGGCCCAGTCGCGTCCGGCCTCGAACTGGCCCACGGGCATGCCGGCGATGGAGACGGAGATCGGCACGGGCATCGTGGCCGGGCGTCGGCCGGTAGCCGCGGTGACGTTGACGTCGTCGCCTCCGCGCGCGCCTGGCAAATAAACGGAGGCGCAGCGGCCCGTCCAGCGGTAGGTGTGCGCTCCTCCGCCCTCCTTGTCGTAGAACCCCGAGACCTGGACGTCGTCGGACCCGCCGATGTCGATCTCACGCAGCGGCGGCACCTGGAGGTCCGAGGGTGGGACGACGCGCGAGATCTGGAAGTGGAGCTCGCGCGGCTCCGGTCCCTGGGGCTTCCGCCCGTACGTGCGCTCCCACTCGTAGGTGCCGAAGCTCATGTCCTCGACGTGCTGGAGGAACACTCCGCAGACGTTCGTGCGGTAGGTGTGGACGAAGTAGATGTTGCGATACCGCCCGCGCCAGGCGTCGATGAGGTGCTGCAGGCGGACGGGATCGGGATCGAATCGCGCCAGCTCGACCGCGTTCACTCCGTACACCGCCCACAGGGGCAACGAAAGCAGGTGCACGCTGCGCGGCTGCTCGAAGATCACGACGTCCTGCGGCCCGAACCGTCGCGCGAGGTCGTCCACGAAACGGACGGAGTTCTCCCAGTCGCGATAGGTGGCGAGGGGAAGCGTGTCGCGAAGGAACAGGCCGGCTATGACCGTGGTGAGCAGCGAGGCCGCGACGCGCGCCGTCCGCCCGCGATTCCAGAGGGCGACGAGGGCCACCGCCGCCATGGCCAGCAGGGAAGGCACGATCACGGGCATGAAGCGGCGGAGCGCGAAGTAGTAATCGTTGTAGATGCGGATCTTGTAGAAGAAGAACGCCGAGTAGGTGCCCGCCACCAGCATCGGGAAGAGCCAGCGGTCCTGCCCGCGGCGGACGAGGATCGCGAACCCAGCCACGGCGAGGGCGAGGACGATCCAGGTCACGAACCAGCCCAGGCGCACCAGCGATTGCGCGTCGTGCGCGGCCAGGCGCTGGAAGCCCAGCGCGAGCAGCCATCCGCGGTGCGCGAGGGGGGGCGTGGTGTTGCCGTCGCCGCCCGCCCATGCGGAGAGATGCGGCCGCAAGAAGTACGCGTAGAGCGCGAGCAGCACCACCCCGGCCACGATCGCGCGCCGGAGCAGGGGGCCGTGCGAGTCCATCCAATGGATGACGCGCGCCTCCAACCGATGCGCGGCCAAAAGGCCGCTCACGAGGACGACGAAGGCGAGGGCCCATACCCATCCCGGCTGCGCCCAATACGGGCGGTTCACGACGCTCAGCAGGTACTTGCGCGACCAGAAAGCGGCATGGAAGAGGGCGTGCCCAGCGAGCAGGAGGAGGGGGACGACCAGCGTCCGTGCGCGCGCCCAGGGCAGCACGCCGTGCGCGCGGCGGACGAACAGGTAGACGGCCAGGGGCAGGACGACGAGGACGCTGTCGATCCGCACGAGCAGCGTCAGGCCGAGGGCGGCGCCGGCGAGGATCCCCATCGCCGCCAGCCCGCGCTCTTCCCACACCGCAAAGGCCCAGAGGGCGAGGAACAGGAGGAACTCCGACATCGGCTCGGAGACCGGATAGCGTCCAAACCACACCTGGATGACGTTGATCGCGAGCAGCACGGACGCGAGCAAAGCCACCGGCGTACCCAGCAGCCGGCGCCAGGCGAAGAAGACGGCGAGCGTGCCGAGCACGCCGAAGACGCAGGGCGCCGCCAGCGCGCCGCGCACGCCCACGGCCTGGAAGAGGTAGGCCCCGAACGCGGGGAAGAGATGGAAGAACTCGGGCACCACCCGTCCCGTGTCCGGCCGCTCCAGGGGCACGCCCATGAAACGGCCCCACGAGTAGTCCACGTCGTCGGGGTTGCGGTAGAAGAGGGCGACGTCGGCGCGCGGGATCGACAGCACCACGGGATCGACGTAGCTGATCCCGCCCGTGCGGCCGACGAGGGCCATGCCCGCGATGTAGGTACCGGGATCACGCCCGCCCATCACGTACTCGCTGGGCCGCGTCTGCAGGCCGAGGGCGAGCCCGAGGACGGCGAGGGCGGGTCCCAGCGCGGCCAGGCCGGGCCAGCGCGGCAGAGGTCGACGGGGCCCGTGTCCGAAGCGCGCCGCGGCGAGGGCGGCCAGCGCGGTCAGGACGGCCACGGCGGCGAACAGCGCTTCGTCGAAGGAGAGCGCTTCCGGCTTCGCGCGGCGCACGATGGCCAGGAAGACGAGGCCGGGAACGAGGAACAGCACGAGCCCGCACAGGAGCGCCGGGCCGGCGGCAACGAGCGGAGTCACGCGAAAGGCGCGGGGAGCGTCACGCGCTCAGCGCAGCCCCGGCGCGACCTCCCGGATCGCGCGGATCACCGCCTCCGCCTGCCCGTCCGTCATCTCGGGGAAGAGGGGGATGGAGAGGATCTCTGCCGCCGCGCGCTCCGCCACCGGGAAGTCCCCCGGCTTACGACCCAGCTCCGCGAAGGCGCGCTGCAGGTGCAGGGGGATCGGATAGTGGACGAGGGTGCCGATCCCGCGTTCCTTGAGCGCGGCGGCCAGGGCGTCGCGGCGGGGATGGCGGATCACGTAGAGGTGGTAGACCGCGCGCGCGTAGGGCTGCTCGACGGGGATCTCCACTCCGGCGTCGCGCAGACCCTCCTGGTAGCGGGCGGCCAGGGCGCGCCGCCGGTCGGTCCAGGCCGCGAGGTGCCCGAGCTTCGCCCGCAGGAGCGCCGCCTGCATCTCGTCCAGCCGGCTGTTGAGGCCGACGATCTCGTGGTGGTAGCGGTCGCTCTGGCCGCCGTTGCGGAGGCGCCGCAAGCGCGCCGCCATCTCGGGATCGTCGACGACCACCGCTCCACCGTCGCCGAAGGCGCCGAGGTTCTTGGTCGGATAGAAGGACAGCGCGCCAATCCCGCTGAGCACGCCCACCGGATGCCCCTTGTACTGCGCCCCGATGGCCTGGCAAGCGTCCTCGATGAGCGGGATCCCGCGCCGGCGGGCCAGCTCGAGCATCGGATCGAGGTCGACGGGATGGCCGTAGAG
>DASTLK010000736.1:0-2072 GCA_035715025.1 Vicinamibacteria bacterium | reverse complement strand
CCCGCCTAGTCCGGCTTGACGTTGATCAGGAGGCGCAGCTTCCGCGCGCGTCCGATCCCATACCTCAGCGTCGTGACGGTGCCGCCCGTACGGTCGAAGTCCTTCTTCTCGTCGAGCTGGTGGCTGCCGTTGTAGCCGTCGATCGTCTCGCCGCTCTCGTCCATCCAGGAGACGCGGAACACGGACTTCCAGTCCGTGCTCGAGATGTTCGAATACTCGAGCTCGACCTTGACCGGCACGCGGTATTCGTCCTCGCCACCCGTCACGCGGGCCTTCAAGCCTCCGCCCCCCGTGCGCTCGAGCCGGATGCGATGGAGGGTGATCGGACCTTCCTTCACGTTGAGCTCGTACCACTTGTCCAGCTCGAAGGGCACGGTCTTGTCGACCGACGTCTGCGCGGACGCGGGCGCGGGCGCAGACAATACCGTCGCCGCCAGCAGGGTGACCATCCAAGAGGTGGGCTTCATCACGCCTCCTTTGCGGGCCGGATCGTAACAGGGTACGGGCGTGCTCGCTCGCCGGGGCCGGGCGCGGATGCTATCATCCGTTGCTTTGCGCGGCCCCTGGGGAGAGGCGACGTGACCCTCGTTTCCGGCACGACGTTCGGGCCGTACCAGATCCTCGACCCTCTCGGACGCGGCGGGATGGCGACCGTCTACAAGGCCTACGAACCGGGGCTCGACCGCTACGTCGCGCTCAAGATCCTCCCCCGCGAGTTCCTCCACGACGAAGGGTTCGCCGAGCGCTTCCGCCGCGAAGCGAAGGTGATCGCGCGCCTCGAGCATCCGAACATCATCCCGATCCACAACTTCGGCATCGAGGAGCAGAGCCGCACGCCCTGGATGGCCATGCGCCTGATCTCCGGGGGCGCGCTCTCCGGCATCATGAAGAAGGGCCGGCTGGGCGCCGACCGCACCATCGAGATCCTGCGCGGCGTGGCCCAGGCCCTCGACTACGCGCACGGCAAGGGCGTCATCCACCGCGACATCAAGCCGCAGAACATCCTCCTCGACGAGGCCGAGCGCGTGTACCTCGCCGACTTCGGCATCGCGAAGATGGTCGAGGGCTCGCCCGGCCTCACCGCGACGGGCATGATCAGCGGCACCCCGCAGTACATGGCGCCCGAGCAGGCCATGGCGGGGACGGTCGACAACCGCGCGGACATCTACGCCCTGGGGATCGTGGCCTACGAGATGCTCACCGGCCGCGTGCCCTTCGCCGCGGACACGCCGGTGGCCGTGCTGATGAAGCACGTGCAGGACCCGATCCCCGTGCCGTCCACCCGCGACGTGCCCGAGCCCCTGATGCGCGCGCTGCTGAAGGCGCTCGCGAAGCGGCCCGAGGATCGCTGGCCGACCGCGGTCGCGTTCGTGAAGGCGCTCGCGGCCGGGCTCGGGCAGGCGTCCACCGCGGACGCGATGCAGGCGACGGGCTTCATGCCCACGGAGGCGGCGACACCGGCGACACCCGGCCGACCGGGCACGCCCGCGCGCGGCACGGCGCCTCCGGGCCGGGGCACGGCCCCGGGGATGCCAGCGATGGGCATGCCCGTGCCCGGCACGCCTCGCCAGGGCACACCGCACCCGGGGACGCCGCCTCCGGGCACGCCTTACCCCGGGACGCCGTATCCGGGCACGCCCTATCCGCCGACGTATCCGGGCACGCCGGGCGCGGGTACGCCGTATCCGCAGGCCGTCGGCGCACCCTACCCGGGGACGCCGGCCGGGGGCACGCCCTATCCGCCGCCGCCCGGTTACCCGCCCGCCGGATATCCGACGATGCCGCCGTACCCCGGAGGTCCGCCCCCGTACCCGACCGGAGGCTATCCCGCCGCCTATCCGACCTCGCCTCCGCAGCCGGCGCCGTCGAGTGGTCCGGGGCGCGGCCTCGTGATCGGGCTGGTCGCGGCCGTGGTCGTCGCAGGCATCATCGGAACCGCCGTCCTCCTCGTCCTGCTGCGCCCGAGCACATCTGAGCGGCCGGAGCGGCCGCCCGTGACGCTGCGCTCGCCCGAGACCGCGGGCGACAGCGTGACGACGACGCCGATCACGCCGGCGGGGACCTTCACCGTC
>DASTLK010000735.1:0-16153 GCA_035715025.1 Vicinamibacteria bacterium | reverse complement strand
CGGAAGGGCGGCATCGCGCCGCATCGTGCGGCGCGGAAGGAGACGATAACCGCCGCTCGCGGAAGCGTCAAGGCAGATGCGCGCCATCTGTTATGATCCCGAGCTTCTCCGACAGGCCGCGCGGGAGGGCCCTGAATCAATGAAGTCGACCTGGACACGGGCGCGACGGGCCGCTCGCATCGCGGCGAAGGGCGCGCGGGCCCTGCTCCATACCGGGCACCCCATCCTCGTGCACATCGTGCCCATGCGGCGCTGCAACCTGGCCTGCGCCTATTGCAACGAGTACGACGCGGTCTCGCAGCCCGTGCCCCTGCCCCTGATGCTGCGCCGCCTGGAGAAGCTGGCGGACCTGGGCACGTCGATGATCACGGTCAGCGGCGGCGAGCCCCTGATGCACCCGGAGCTGGACGCGATGATCGTGCAGATGCGCCGGCGCGGCATGATCTCCTCCGTGATCACGAACGGCTACTACCTCTCGCCGGAGCGCATCCGCCGGCTCAACGAGGCGGGGCTCGACTTCCTCCAGATCAGCATCGACAACGTGGAGCCGGACGAGGTCTCGCTCAAGAGCCTCCGCCTCCTGGAGCCCAAGCTCAAGTGGCTGGCCGACCACGCGCAGTTCGGGGTGAACATCAACTCGGTGGTGGGCGCCGGCATCAAGAACCCGGAGGACGCGGTGGTGGTGGCCCGGCGCGCGCGCTCTCTCGGCTTCACGAGCACGGTGGGGATCCTGCACGACGGCCGGGGGCAGCTCGAGCCGCTGGGGGAGCGCGAGCTGAAGGTCTACCAGGCCTTGAAGGAGTTCGGCAGCCGGGGCGATGCGCGCTTCAACGGCGTCTTCCAGGACAACCTGGCCCGGGGCCGCGCCAACGAGTGGAGCTGCCGCGCCGGCGCCCGCTACCTGTACGTGGACGAGCACGGGATCGTCCACTATTGCTCGCAGATGCGCGGGGTGCCCGGCGTGCCCCTGGAGGACTACGGCCCGGCGGACATCGCGCGCGAGTACGCGACCAAGAAGGCCTGCGCGCCCTATTGCACGATCAACTGCGTGCAGCGGGTGGCGCTCTTCGACAACTGGCGCGGCCCGCAGACCGGTCACGCGCGGCTCATTCCGCGTCCGGTGGCCGCTCCGCCGCCCCGCGGCGAGATGGCCTGAAGAGGTCCGCGATTCCCCCCGCGGACATGCGCGCTCTGGTCACCGGTGCCTCCAGCGGCATCGGGGAGGCCTTCGCCCGCGCCCTGCGCGCGCGCGGCGAGCGTCTGGTGCTGGTGGCGCGACGCACCGACCGGCTGGCCCGTCTCTCCTCGGAGCTGGGCGGTGCCGATGCCGCGCTTCCCCTGACCCTCGACCTGGCCCGTCCCGAGTCCGCGGAGTCCCTGCTGCGGATGCTGGAGTCACGAGGGATCGGCGTCAGCCTCCTCGTCAACAACGCCGGGGTCGGACATGCCGGACGCGTGCACGAGCAGTCGCCCGAGAAACTGCGTGCGATGCTCGACCTCGACGTGCGCGCGGTCGTCGAGCTCACGAGGGCCTTCCTGCCCGCGATGATCGAGCGCGGCCGGGGCGCGATCCTCAACGTCGTCTCCATGGCCGCCTTCCAGCCGGTGCCGTTCCTGGCCGTCTACGCGGCGAGCAAGGCCTTCGTGCTCTCGCTGACGGAGTCCCTGGCCACGGAGCTGGCGGGGACGGGAGTGACGGTGCAGGCCCTCTGCCCGGGCAACATCCCCACCGAGTTCCAACAGGTCGCGGGCACTTCCGAGGCCAGGTTCAGCCGCACGCCCGCGACCACGCCGGAGGAAGTGGTCGAGGCCTCGCTCGCCGCGCTCGACCGGCAAACGCTCGTGGTGATCCCGGGCCTGAGGAACCGGATCACGGTGGGCGCGCAACGTTTCGTGCCCCGCGCGTGGGTGCGCCGGGCCGCTGGCGAGCTCTTCCGCCCACCTACCGGTGGTAGAGCCGGAGTATGAGAGTACGACGGATACGCTCTTTCACGACTTGCGGGAAAAGTTTCCGTGAAAATCGCGGAGCGCGCTGCTATCATAGGCGATCTCATACTGCAGTCCCTCTACACATCGGATCGGGGGAACCGGCGTGAGCAGAGAGGGAGATATGGAGGCGGCGCACAAGAAGGAAGCCGGGAAATCGGTGTTCAGCGACTACGACTACAGCAACTTCTATTACGGCTCCGGCGACGATCCCCTCAACCTGCTACCTCCGTTCAACGAGTGGTACCGCGAGGCCAAGCCCAACGGCTACTACCTCTATGCCGAGCCCCTCGAGTCGGCGCCCACCACCAAGGTGCGGGTCCGCAACGGCAAGACGCACGAGGTCCGCGAGCTCGTCAACCTCGCTTCGTACAACTACCTGGGCATCTCGTACCGGCCGGAAGTCAAGCAGGCGGCGATCGAGGCCCTGCAAACCTACGGCCTCGGCGCCTCCGGTTCGCCGATCCTCTCCGGGACCTTCGACATCCACGTGGCCCTGGCCAAGGCCGTGGCCGAGTTCAAGGACAAGGAAGCGGCCATCCTGTTCCCGACCGGTTACAGCGCGAACGTCGGCTTCATCTCCGCGATCATGCGCTCGGGCGACCACATCTTCTGCGACCAGTACTCGCACGCGTCGATCGTGGACGGGGCGATCCTGGCCAAGTCCAAGACCGTCTTCTTCCGGCACAACAACCCGATGGACCTGGAACGCAAGCTCAGCGCGGTGCGCGGCAAGAAGCTGGTGGTGGTGGAAGGCGTCTACTCGATGGACGGCGACGTGTGCGTCCTGCCCGAGATCGTGGACGTGGCCAAGCGTCACGGCGCGCGCATCCTCATCGACGAGGCGCATTCGACGTTCCTCTTCGGGCCGAACGGCCGCGGCGTGTCCGAGCACTTCGGGCTGGACGACCAGGTGGACTTCCACCTGGGCACGTTCTCCAAGAGCCTGGGCGGGCAGGGCGGGTTCGTCGCGGGGTCGAAGGAGCTCGTCGATTACGTGACCGGCTTCGGCCGCTCGCGCTTCTTCTCCTGCAACCTCGCCCCCGCGCTGGCCGCGGGCCTGCTCGCGGGAGTCAAGATCGTCGAGAACGAGCCCGCGCTCCGCGCGCACCTCTGGAGCAACGTCGCCTACCTCCGCCGCCGCTTCGCGGAGGAGGGCATCGACATCGGCAAGTCGACCTCCCAGGTCATGCCCGTCATGGTCAACAACGACGCCAAGGTCTTCGCGGTGGCGGAGAAGATCCAGGAGGGCGGCCTCTTCCTCCAGCCCGTGACCTATCCCGCGGTGCCGAAGCACAAGTCGCGGCTGCGCATCTCCGTATCCGCCGCCCACTCCGAGCAGGAGCTCGAGTTCGCCGTGGGCGTGATCGCTCGCGTCCTCCGCGAGGAGGGGATTTGCCGGGCCTGACCCGGTACGGCTACCGCGACGCGATGAGCGGGTTTTTCGAGCTCCCGACCGAGAACGCGCGCCGCATCCTCCCCGCCAACCTGGAGCCGGTGGAGGTCCACCACGGCACCAGCGTCTTCGCCCTGACCGCCTTCGATTTCAACCAGAGCGAGGTCGGCGCCTACGGCGAGGTCGTGATGGCGGTGGTCGTGGCCCCGCTGGTCAAGCCCGGACAGCCCTTTCCGAAGTCGGCGATGTACCCGTATCTCGTCGCCACCACCACCAAGGCCGCGCGCGACCACGCCATCGAGCGCTGGCACCTGCCACACTGGATGGAGGACGTGGACATCGCGTTCGACCGAAAGGAAGATCACCTCTCCGTGCGCGTGAAGGCGGACGGCGCGCCGGTGGCGGACTTGACGATCTACCAGTACGAGTGGCATCCCGTCTCCCACCTGCACCAGTCCTTCATGAAGGACGGCGAAGCGAACTACCTCGCCCACATCACCATGGAAGGACTGCACAGCGAGCACGAGAACGAGAAGGGAAGCGTCAAGCTCTACGACCACCCCTTCAACAAGGCGCTCTCCATCGCCGACGTCTACGACGTCCCCTTCCGCGAGCAGTGGATGCGGGACGGACGTCAGACGTTCCAGCCCCTGGAACAGCTCGAGGCGGCCTGACCGGGCCCTTGTCCGCGCCGGACGACATCTTCGTGGTCGTGAACCCGGCGTCCGGCAAGGGACGCGGAGGACGTCTCGTCCGGCCCGTCCTCGATGCCCTCGCCCAGGCCACGGGGGGCGCGGCTATCGCCCACGCCCTCAGCACGCGCTCGGGTGACGAGATCACCATCGCCCAGCAGGCCATCGCGCACGGACACCGCCGCCTCGTCGCCCTGGGCGGCGACGGCACCTGGAGCAACGTCGGCAACGCGATCCTGCGCTCCGGAAAGGACGTGGCCCTCGGGCTGGTGGCGGGGGGCACGGGGTGCGACCTCGCCAAGTCCCTCGAGGTTCCCGCCCAGGATCCCGCCGCCGCCGCCCGGGTCGTGGCCGCCGGCCACACCCGGGCCATCGACGTGGGCACGGTCGAGTCCCGCTACTTCCTGAACGTGGTGGGATTCGGTTTCGACATCGCGGTCATCGAGGATTCGTGGCAGGTGCGCTATCTTCGAGGCGCGCCGCTCTACCTCTACTGCGCGATACGCCAGCTCTACCGGTTCGCGGGCTTCCCGGTGGAGATGGCCGTGGACGGCGAGCCCGGACGCCGCGAAGACATGATGATGCTGGTGATCGCCAACGCGCGCGTCTTCGGCGGAGGCTTCCGCATCGCGCCCACCGCCGACCTCTCGGACGGCCGGCTCGACTGCGTCGTCTTCGCGAACATGCCCCCGCGGCGTCGGCTGCCGATCCTGATCTCCCTCCTGCGCGGCCGGCACGACACCGCCCCCGAGGTTCGCTTCCGCCGCGCCGCCTCCTTCAAGCTGCGGTTCGCGGGCCCGCCTGCCTACGAGACGGACGGAGAGTGGAATCGGGCGGGCGCGAGCGAGCTCACCATCGGCATCCGTCCGGCCGCTCTGCGCGTGCTCGTCCCCGCGCACGCCTGAGCCATGCGGCTGGCCGCCCAGATCCGAAGCCTGCTCGGGGTCGTCGGCCTCGTGGGATGGCTGGTCGTGGGGGAGATCTGGGAGCGGCTGGTGGTCTGGCCGGCCATGCGCCTGCGCCCGGCGCGAGCCCAGGCCGTCATCGCCTGGTACATGAAGGGGATGTCGAACGGCATCTTCGGTATCATCCGCGCGGCCGGGGGGCGCATGGCCCGCACGGGCACCATCCCCACCGGTGAACCGTGTTACGTCGTGATGAACCACCAGTCGCTGCTCGACATCCCCACGACGGTGCTGATGGCGCAGCCCTACGTCCCGCGCTTCATCGCGCGCGCCCGCTACGGCCGCTGGGTGCCGTCGGTGTCGCTGTGCATGCGCCTCCTCGGCTGCCCGCTCATCGAGCCGGAGAACCGCAAGGGCTCGCTGCGGGCCCTGCGCGAGGCGACACGGGCGCAGCCCCACGGGATCGCCGTCTTCCCGGAGGGGCACCGCACCCGCGACGGCGAGATCCAGGCCTTCCACACCGCCGGCCTCGAGATCATGCTCCGCGAGCGGCCGTTGCCGGTATACGTCCTGGTCACGGACGGGTTCTGGAAGGGCCGGCGCTTCGTCGACTTCCTGTTCAACATCGACCGCATCGACGGCCACACGGTGGTGCTGGGCGCGTTCCAACCGCCCGCGGACGGCGAGTACGGCCCCTTCCTGGAGGGGATTCGCCGCGAGATGGTCGAGCGTCTGCGACAGCTGCGCGGAGGCGCGGGTGTGGCCGCCTGAGGCGCTGCGCGCCGCGGTGGCCGCGCGCGTGCGTCCCTCGGCGCCGCGCCCCGACGCGGCCGCGGTCGCGCGGGCGGTGGTCGACGCCGGAGGCGAGGCCGTCCGCTCGGTCGTGTTCTTCGGCTCGCGCAAGACCCGGGCGCATCCGGACGCCTACAGCGCTTACGACCTCTTCGTGGTCGTCGACGCCTACACGCCGTTCTACCGGTCCCTCCGCGCCCGGGGCCGGCTGCGCCATCGTCCTTCCCTCGGAGCCGCGCTCAACGCCTGGCTGCCCCCCAACCAGGTCTCGCTGCCCGTGGCCCTCGCGGACGGCACGCGCGTGCTCGCGAAGTGCGCGGTGGTCAGCGAAGCGGCCCTGCAGCGCGCGACGTCGCCCTTGCGCAAGGACCACTTCATCGCCGGCCGGCTGTTCCAGCCGACGGAGCTGCTCTTCTGCGCGGGCCCGCCCGCCGAAGGATCCGTGCTCGACGCCCTCGTCTCCGCGCACGTCCTCACCTACGACTGGGTGAGGCCGTGGCTGCCCGCCCGCTTCGGCGTCAGCGAGTACTGCCGCACGCTGCTGCGCGTCTCCTACGCGGGGGAGATCCGCCCCGAACCGGAGGGGCGCGCAGAGGCGCTCTGGCGCGCCCAGGAGGACTACCTGCGGCCCGTGTATTCCGTCCTCCTCGACGCGCTGCAGGCCCGGGGTGACCTCGTCGCGCCGGAGCCCGGCACCTACGCGCTGGCCCGGCCGGCCACCGCCCGCGAGCGCCGGCGGAGCCGGCTCTATTTCCGATGGTCCCTCGTTCGCGCGACCGCGCGCTGGGCGAAGTACGTCGTCACCTTCGAGGACTGGCTCGAGTTCCTCCTCCACAAGGCCCGCCGCCACAGCGGGCAGACGATCGAGCTGACCGAGCGCGAGCGGCGGCTGCCCCTGATCATCCTGTGGCCACGGGTGATCGACTACCTGCGACACAAGGACAAGCCGTGATGAGCCTGCGCCCGTCGGCCGTCGTGTTCCTCGTCGCGCTGGCCATCGCGGCGGCCTCGCTGGTGGTCTACGTCGCTTCCGGATCCCGCCGCGATGCCGACGCGGACCGCCGCGGCTCACGCTTCTTGATGGGGGCCGGCGACTTCCTCGTGCACTGGTTCCTGTGGGCTCTCTCCCCGCTGGACCGGCTGGCCAAGGCGCTGGGGCTCACCCCGGACGCCTTCAACGTGGGTGGGCTCCTGTTCGGGTTGGCCAGCGGGATCGCCATCGGCGCGGGGCATCTCGAGCTGGGCGGATGGGCGATCCTCCTGGGCGGAGTCTGCGACGTCATGGACGGCCGCGTGGCTCGCGCGCGGCAGGTCTCCTCGCCCTACGGCGCCTTCATCGACAGCACCCTCGATCGTTTCGTCGAGGTGTTCGTCTTCCTCGGGTTCGTCGTCTACCTGCGTGCCTTCGCGTACGGCCCGCTCCTGGCCGCGGGCGCGATCACCGGCTCCCTGCTCGTCAGCTACACGCGCGCGCGAGGGGAGTCGGTGGGCGTCCTCTGCAAGGAAGGCCTGATGCAGCGCGCCGAGCGGCTCGTCCTCACGTTCGCCGCGTGCATGTTCGACCACCCGGTGGCGGCGGCGCTGGGGTGGAGGCCGGGCACCCTCGTGCTGTGGATCCTCGGGATCATCGCCGCCGGCACCTTCGCGACGGCGGCGCACCGCACGCGGTGGATCGCGTCACGATTGCGCGAGGTGAAGTAGAGGCGTGACGCTCAGTTCCGGCACGTCGCCCGGCGGCAGCCCGTGACCTGGGCCAGCCGCGCGGACAGCGTCGCCATCAGCGCCGGATCCGCCCGGCGGTGCAGGCTGGAGAGCTGGTAGGGGTCCGAGCGCATGTCGTAGAGCTCGCGCTCGTTCGACTCGATCTCGCTGTAGGCGTACTCGGACGTGCGCAACACGGCGCTGAGGCCTCCGGTATAGGAGATCGACTCGGAGACGGCGTCGCGCCGCCAGTCCGGAACGGACTCTCCGCGGATCAGCCGCAGCATCGAGCGGCCGTCCACGGAATCGGGGACGGCGGCGCCGGCCAGCTCGGCCAGCGTCGGCGCGATGTCGATGTTGAGGACGAAGTGCTCGTCGTCGCGGCTGGCCGCCGAGATGCCCGGGCCCATCACCACGAGGGGAACGCGGATCGCTTCCTCGTAGTTGACGTCCTTGGTGGTGAGGAGGCGGTGCTCGCCGAGCATGATTCCGTTGTCCGACATGAAGAACACGTACGTCTCGTCCAGGACCTGGTTCGCGGCCAGGACGGTGAGGACGTCCGCGAGCATGTCCTCCACCGCCAGCATCGTGCGCAGCCGCGCCGTCTCCGTCCGATCGAGCTTCCGGATCTCGGTGGGAGTCATGAGGGAGGCGTTCTGGACGAAGGCGGGCTTGTCGCTGACGTCGGCCTCGTTGAAGGAGGGCACGCGCGGCGCCTCCGTCCCGTTCATGAGCGTGGCGTGCCGGGGCGCGGGTATGGCCGGCAGGTGCGGGGCGTCCGGCGCGAGATACAGGAAGAAGGGCTTCTGGTCCTGGACCGAACGCTCGATGAAGGTCACGGCGCGGTTGGTGAGGACATCCGTCTCGTAGTCGTCGTCCTTCACGCCGAAGGGATTGACCGTGCCGTTCTCGTTGAGGAAGTAGTTCACGTACCGGTCCGCAGTCAGCTCGCTGAGCTGGGCGCGCCACTCGTCCCATCCCGGCGGGATGTAGTCGGGATGGTTGGCGGTGGGATAGCCGTTCATGTACTTGCCGACGAGGGCGGTGCGGTATCCGGCCGCGTGCAACCAGGTGGCGATCGTCGACGCTTCCTGGCCGCGGCGGAAGGCGCCGAAGCCGCCGTCGGGGCCCGTGTTGTCGAGCACGCGATGGTTGTGGGGGTACTGGCCGGTCAGGATGGAGGCGCGAGACGGCGCGCACAGCGACTGGGTCACGTAGGCGCGATCGAAGGTGCGCCCGTGCTGGCCGATCAGGGCCGGCAACCGCGGCATCATCGCGGTCGTGCGGACATCGAGGTCGTCGGCGAGGATGAAGACGATGTTGGGCCGGCGCGGCGGAAGCACCTCGGCGGCGGGCGAGGAGGGACCACCCGGTGAGCCACCCCCGCAGGCCGTCCAGAGGGTGGCGGCGAGGAACGGCATCCAGGGACGAGCGCGCAAGTTGAGCATGCATTCCTCACTGCTCCCGGCGGCTCCGATGCCGCCGGACCAGCACTCCCGCGTTCAGGCGCAGCCTCCATCGCCGGTCGGGCGCGGCACGCGGACGCGCCACGTCGCCAATCGCAGGCAAGGACTACTCGGAGGGACCCTGTACAAACGGCTGGACGGGATTGGGCGGAGTTTTGCCCGCGAGCGGCCGGGCTGTCAAGTCCGCTGGCGACGAATCCGCGAACCCAGAGGGGGCCAGCGGGCCCGGTCAGCGGCCGGCGAGGATCGTCACGATCGCGTCGAGGTGCGCCCGGGCCCGTTGCGCAATGGCTTCCGCTTCCGCCCCGGCGGCGGTGCGGAACGCCTCGTCCGAGATCCCGGCCAGGTTGATGAGGACGTTGCGCGAGGCGCCCCAGAGGCCGGCCTCCAGCGCCTTCGCGCCGACCTCGAGGTCCGAGCGCGAAGCGATGTTGCCGTGCCGCGCCATCTCCACCATCGGCTCCCAACAGCCGTCGCCCACACGCAGGACGGTGAGCGGAATTTCGATCGCCTTCTTGAGCCCCGCCTCCATCGCCTCCAATCGGCGCGTGGCCTGCTCTTCCGTCGCCTTGGGCAGGCCCAGGGCGGCCAGGTAATCCGCGAAGGCCTGCGTGTCCGCGTCGACGAGGGGGATCAGAGCCTCCATCGCCTCGTGGAGGGGAGGAATGAGCCGGCGCATCACCGCGTCCTTGTCCTCGAACTTGCGCTTGCCGTACGTCACCCATCCGACCATCGTCCCCAGCGCGGCCCCGAGCGCCGCGATCAGCGCGGACGCCGAGCCTCCGCCGGGAGCCGGGGTCCGCGCCCCCACGGCGCGGACGAAGTCCCGCACGGACGACGACGTCAGCGGCGCGTCGGCTTCGCCGGCCACCTGGTACTCGATGACACGCTTGCTGGGCACGAAGGGCGACACCGTCCCCAGGCCCAGCCGGTCCGCGACGAGCCGGATCTTCTGGCGCTCGTCCACGATGAAGAGGCCCTCCGCCTCGATGTAGTGCTGAGCGGCCAGGAGAAGGGCCTGCAGGGGGACGAGGCCCACGATCTCGGAGCCGGCCACGGCCAGCTTGAGCGCGCGCGCCTCCTCGACCACCGCCGCGAAGGCGACGTGCGGAGGCGTGACCTTGTAGTCGTCGAGGTTCATCGACACCTGGGCCACCTGGTACTCGTCGACCCACCAGCCCACGGCCTTGACCGCCCGTAGCCGTCCCGGCTGCTCGGGTCCGCGGCCCTGCTCGCGCAGCTCGAGGGCGATGCGGTGGGCCTGCTCCTTCGTGGCCAGCAGGTTCACGTTGTAGGCGATGAGGAAATGGCGGGCGCCGGTCACGGTCGCTCCCCAGGCAGGCAGGAAGCGCGCGGGCCCGAAGTCCGGGCGCCACTCCGGCCGCGCGATCTTCTCGGCGAGACCCTCGTATTCGCCGGCGCGGATCTGGCTCAGCGTGCGGCGATGCGCCGCCTCCGCGGCCGCTTCGTAGAGGTAGACGGGGATGCCGAGCTCCTCCGCCGCGCGCCGGCCGAACTCGCGGGCGCAGGCCACGCAGTCGTCCATGGTCACGCCGGACACGGGAACGAAGGGGCAGACGTCGAGGGCTCCCATCCGGGCGTGCTCGCCGCGGTGGGAGCGCATGTCGATGCGGGCGTGAGCGACGCGGGCGGCGGCGAGCGCCCCCTCCACCACGGCGTCGGGCGCGCCCACGAAGGTGTAGACCGTGCGGTTGGTGGAACGCCCGGGATCGACGTCCAGGAGGGTGCAGCCGGGCGTGCGGCGGATCGCCTCCGCGATCGCGTCGATCACCTCACGGTCGCGCCCCTCCGAGAAGTTCGGGACGCACTCCACGAGCCTCTTCATGCGTGGGAAGAGGCTAAGCGGCGCCTGGCGGCGGGTCAAGGCAGGCGGATCAGGCGCTCGCTTGCCGCGGGTCGGTGGGGCCTCTATCCTTTCCCATGTCGGTGGCCAGTGGGGAGGGGAAGGGTCCATGTACGTGAATACGCGCCCGGAGATGCCGGAGGGGGTGAAGACCCTGCCCGCGCGCTATTACACGGACCCGGCGCACTTCCAGCTCGAGATGGAGCGGATCCATTTCGACATGTGGCTGTGCGCCGGGCGGACCGAGCAGGTCGCCGCCCCCGGGCGCTACTTCCTGCGCCAGGTCGGCAACGCGAGCATCGTGGTGCTCGCGGGCGAGGACGGGCGCGTCTCCGCGTTCCACAACGTCTGCCGCCACCGGGGAACGCGCCTTTGCAATGCCGACGAAGGCCAGCTCCCCGGCCGCATCCAGTGCCCTTACCACGCCTGGACGTACGGCCTGGACGGACGCCTGGTCAGCGCGCCTCACATGGAGAAGGTCGCCGGGTTCGCGGAAGCGGATTATCCCCTGCAGCCGGTGGCCACCGCGATCTGGGACGGCCACGTCTTCATCAATCTCTCGGACCGGCCCCGGCCGTTCTCCGAGCACCTGGCCTCGCTGCCCGCGAAATTCGAGCCCTGGCGCATGGCCGACCTCCGCCTCGTCGAGCGCCGGGTCTACGAGCTCAGGGCGAACTGGAAGCTCATCATCCAGAACTACTCGGAGTGCCTGCACTGCCCGATCGTCCACCCCCTTCTGCACCGGCAGTCGCATTACATGAGCGGCGACAACGAGCCACCCCAGCCCACCTATCTCGGCGGGCGCATGGACCTGCGCGACGGGGTGAAGACCCTGACCATGGATGGGCAGACCACGCGCGCGTGCCTTCCCGGACTGGGACCCGACGACCAGCGGCACGTCTACTACTATGCGATCCTGCCCAACCTCCTCCTGAACCTGCACCCCGACTACATGCTGACCTTCACCATGTGGCCGCGCGCGGTGGACCGCACGGATGTCATCTGCGAATGGCACTTCCACCCCGACCAGATCGCGCGACCGGACTTCGACCCGCGGGACGCGATCGAGTTCTGGGACCTGACCAACCGCCAGGACTGGGAGCTCTCGCAATTCGCACAGGAAGGGATCTCCTCGCGCGGCTACCGGCCGGGCCCCTACTCCAACCGCGAAGAGCTGCTTCAGGGACTGGATCGGTTCGTGCTGGAGCGGACGGGCGCGGGGGCCCCGGGCCGCGCTCCGAGCCCGCTTCGACCGCAGCCCTGAGCTTCTTGCTACGATAGGACTCTTCGAGACTGCTCGGGCATGGCCCTCCTTGACCGCCTCCGCCGCCGCCCACGCTGGGAAGACCCGGATCCGAAGGTCCGCGCCGAGGGCGTGCGCGAGATCCCGGCCGACGAGCAGGACCAGCTCGCCCAGATCGCCACCAGCGACGCCGATCCGCGGGTGAGGCGGGCGGCCGTGCGCCGGGTCAGTGCCGCGGACGTGCTCGCGCGCATCGCCGCCGGCGATGAGGATGCGGGAGTCCGGGAGAAGGCGGCGGGCGCGCTGGTCACGCTGGCACTGGGAGCCGATGCGGCCACGGCGGCTCCGGCCGGCGCCGCGCTCACCGAGGCGGGGCACCTCACGAGCCTGGCCCTTTCCGCGGCGTTGCCGGCCGTACGGGCGGACGCCGTGGGACGCCTGCTCGACGCGCACGCCCTCTCCCGCGTGGCCCGCAGCGCCACCGATCCCGAGGTCCGCCAGCGGGCGGTGGCGTCCGTGACCGATGGCGCGGCCCTGGCCGAGATTGCCGCCCGCAGCGAGCACAAGGACGCGGCGGTGGCGGCGGTGGACCGCATCGAGGACGTGGAGGCGCTGCGGACGGTGGCGGCCCGCGCACGCAACAAGGCGGCGGCGCGACGCGCGCGTGAGAGGATGGAGGTCTTGCGACCGGCGGCGGTGGGGAGGCCGGCCGAGGACGAGGCGGCGGAAGGCGCGGTCGACGCGTCGGATGAGGAGGACATGGGCGGCGAGGACGTCACGAGCGGAGAGAGCGCAGCCAACCCAGCAGTTGGTGGCCGCAGCGCAGCCAACCAGCCAGTTGGTGGCCGCAGCGCAGCCGAGGAGCAGGCGGCCGAAGAGCAGGCGGGAGAGGAGCAGGCCGCCGAAGAGCAGGCGGCCGAGGCTGTTCCAGACACCACGGAATCGTCCAGCGAGGCGCAGCCGGAGGATGTCCCGGAGGCCGCCGCGCCCGCCATCCAGACGGAGCCGGCCGCCGACCTGCCCGCGGGCGAGGGATCCGCCCCGGAGGCGCCGAGCCTGGCCCCACGGCTGCGCACCGATCGCAAGGAGCGAACCGCGCAGGCGGAGGTGCTGTCCGCACGGCTCACCGCCCTCGTGGCCGCGAAACCGTTCTCCCTTCGCGACGCGGAGGTCGCTTTGCGCGAGGCACGGCTCCCGCACGACGACCTGGCCGCGCTGCCGCCCAAGCTCGCCCGCCAGCTCCGGGAGGCGCGCGCCGCCCTGTTCGCGCGCGCGCAGGAGGCGCGAGAAGCCGAGGAGTGGAGCCGCTGGGGCAACGCGACGGCCCAGGAAGAGCTGTGCCGACGAATGGAGGCGCTGGCGGCGCAGACCGACCTCGAGAAGGCGGCCAAGGAGCTGCGCACCCTCGACGGCCGCTGGGCGGAGGTGCGCATCGCGCCGCGCGACGAGGCGACCTCTCTTCGGCAGCGCTATCAGACGGCGCGCGCGCCCATCAAGGAGAAGCTCGACGCCTACTTCGCGGAGAAGGCGGCGCGCGAGAACGAGAACCTGCGTCTCAAGCAGGAGGTGACCGGGAAGGCGGAAGCGCTGGCCGAGTCCATGGAATGGATGAAGGCGAGTGAAGAGCTCAAGGCACTGCAGGCCCGCTGGAAGGAGATCGGCCCCGCGCCGCGCAAGCCGGGGGAAGCGGTCTGGAAGCGGTTCCGGGCCGCCTGCGACCGTTTCTTCTCGCGGCGCCAGGAAGACCTCAAGAAGCGCAAGCAGGAGTGGTCCGCCAACATGGCGCGCAAGCAGGCCCTGTGCGAGCGCGCGGAGGCCCTCGCGGCATCGACGGACTGGGAGGCGACCGCCGCCGAGGCGCGGAAGCTCCAGGCGGAATGGAAGACCGTCGGCCCCGTTCGCCGTGACCGCTCCGAGGCCGTCTGGCAGCGCTTCCGCACGGCCTGCGACGCGTTCTTCGAGCGGTACAAGCACCGTGACGAAGCCGAGCGCCAGGCCCGGCTCGCCCAGCGCGAAGCGGTGGTCAAGGAACTGGAAGCCCTCGTCGCGGGTGCGGGCACGGATCCCGCGCCGCCGGGCGTGGCCGAAGAGATCCAGAAAGTCGTCACGCGGGCGCGACAAGGGACGGCGCTGCCCCCCGCGGACGAGGAGGCCCTGAGCGGACGTATCGCGGCCGCGCGTGAGCGCGCGGTGGCGGCGTGGCCCGAGGCCTTCCGCGGCACGGACTTCGATCCCGAGGCCGGACGCACGCGGCGCGAGAAGCTCCTGGCCCGCGTCGAGTCCCTGACCGCGCAGGCGGAGCCGCCCGCATCCACCCTGTCGGGCCAGGACCTCGCGCGGCGTCTGAAGGAGGCCCTCGCCACAAACACCATGGGCGGCCGTGGAGAAGTCGAAGCCAAGCGCCGCGCGGAGGTCGACGAGGTGAAGGCCGCCCAGGCCGCGTGGCGGCGTCTCCCTCCGCTTCCTGGAGATGCCGGCCAGGCCCTCGAGCATCGCTTCCGGACGGCCTGCGATCGCTTCTTCCGCGATCGCCCGCCGGTCCCGGCGGCGAGCCGCCCGCGCTGACGGCGCACCGGCTCCGTCTCACCGCCGACGCGCGGCACGCCGGCCGGCGCGCGGACGAAGTCGCGCGGGAGTGGCTGACGGAGGTCCTCGGCAGCGCGCCGTCGCGTGCGGCCGTCCGCCGCCTCATCATGGCGGGCGCGTTGCGCGTGCGCGGCCAGCCGCTCCGCGCCCCGGGGCGGCGGATCGACGGCGGGGCGATGCTTGATCTCATCCTCCGCCCCGAGCTCGTCCGCAGGGACGAGGGCCCTTCGTCGCTGGAGAGCGCGCGCGTCCTGTACGAGGACGACGCGGTCATCGCGGTGGACAAGCCGCCGGGGCTCGCGACGGTCCCCTCGGCCGACCCGGGCCGTCCCCACCTCGTCGGTCTGGTCGAGCGGCTTCTCCAGTCACGCGCGGCGCCGGGCCCGGCGAACGCGGTGCCTCTGGGCGTCCATCAACGGCTCGATCAGGACACTTCCGGAGTGATCCTCTTCGTGAAGGATCCCGCGGCCAACGCAGGGATGGCCGTACAGTTCGCCGCCCACACCGTCGAAAAGACCTATCTGGCCCTCACCACTCGGCCGCGGCGTCTCCCTCCGAAGACGTGGCGCACGGAGACGGAAACGGAGGATGCGCGGCGTGGTCCCGGGCATGCCTCACGAGCGGCCGTGACCGATTTCGCGGTCGTGGAAGCGCTGCCGCGCGGCCTGCTCCTCGAGGCGCGCCCCCGCACGGGCCGCAAGCACCAGATCCGCCTTCACCTCGCGCAGGCGGGGATGCCCATCCTCGGGGACACCCGGTACGGTGGGGAGGCCACCGCCGCTCCGCGCGTCATGCTTCACGCCGCGCGGCTCACGCTCCGCCATCCGCTCACGGGCGCCCCCTTGTCCGTGACGAGCCCGCCCCCCGCCGACTTCCGCGCCGTCCTCGAACGGCTGCGCTCGAAGGGCGGGCCGGATGCGGCGCCTCGACGTCGAAGACGCGTGCGCTGACGAGCTCGGCCAGGAGCCCGAGCAGGCCGGGCCGGCCGAGCTGCGGCTGCAGCGACTCGGCAGTCCGACGCTGGCGTGTGAGCAGGGGCGCGATGCCGGCGAGGGCGGGCGGCAAAGTCCAAGCGCGGCCCTCCGCGAACAGCAGCGCGGTCTTGCCCTGCCGCACGAAGGCGACCCGGGCTCCCGGCGTCCGCACCAGCGCCGCCCCTTGGCGCAGGGCGCGGGCCACCGCGGAAGGGTCCAGGCGGCGCGGACGCGGCCTCCGATCGAGACGAGGCTCCGTGAGGTGCTCGCCCAGGAAACGAACGAGCTCCGCCGGCCGCACCCTGGAGGCGCGGGTGACGATGCGACCGAGACGTTCGAGCCCCGCGGGAGAGATCTCGCCAGGATCGCGGGCAGGCCCGAGGTCGGGATCGGTGTAGCGCCGCGATCGGCCGACGCCTTCCACGAGGCGCTGCAGGAACCCGGCGACGAGGTCGTAGTGGGCGGGCGCGCGGAAGCCGATGGAATAGGTGAGGCACTGCTCGAGCGCGACACCGTGGTGGGCCACGCCCGGCGGCAGGTAAAGCATG
>DASTLK010000734.1:0-7744 GCA_035715025.1 Vicinamibacteria bacterium | reverse complement strand
TGATCCTCGCCCGCGCGCTTGACCCCCGCCGCGGGCGCGTGTGAGTCTCAGGGCCGCAGTGTGGATGCAGCCAAACAGCCGTTGCTGGCCGCAGTGAGGAGTGCCTCGGCGGTCGCGGCCATCGCGGCGATCTCGGTCCTGGCCGCGACGGGCACATGGCTCTTCCGGCCGCAGGCCCTCCGCCTCGAGGTCGGCGCCTTCGATCATCCCTTCGCCACCGGCGCCTGGGGACGCGCGGGCCGCATGGATGTCGATTCGGCCGCGGCCGGCGGCGATCATGCGTCCTTCTACTATCGGCCCGCGGACGACACCGTGCGTGTCGCCCTGCCCTTCACGTCGCGGCCGGGGCGGCTGCGGGTGTCGCTGCGCGCGACCGCGCGCATCCGCGCGACCGTCGACCTATTCGAGGGTTCCGCGCGGATCGGCGCCCTCCTGGTGCCGGCGGGGCGATGGGAGCCGTTGCCCGGGCCCTGGGCCGTGTACGCCGCCGAGGGGGACACGCCGGCCCCGTCCGACGTCGACCTGAGCCTCGTCGTCCGCGCGGCGCCGCTGGTGCGGCGCGCGCAGGCGGAGCTGGACGACCCGGCGCTCCTGGTCGATCGCCTCGACATCGAAACGACCGGCGGCTTCATCCCGTCGCTGTCGCTCGTGCTCGGCCTCGCGGCGGTGACACTCGCGGCCGGGCTCTTCGCGCTTGCCGCCGGGGCGCGGCCGACGGCGGCGATCCTGGCCGCGGCGGCGGCCGCGATCGTGGGCAACGTCGCGCTCCGCCTCGGGCCCCTGGCCACGGCCATGGCGGTGCCCCGCCTCGTGCCGGCGGCGCTGCTCGCGGGAGCGGCGGCCGCGCTCGCCCTGCGCGCGGCGCGCGTGGACTCTCGGGACCGGGCCCTGGTCGCCGGGCTGGTGGCGGCGGGGGTCATCGGGCATGGCGCGCTCGCCTTCCTTCCCGACCACAACCCTCCCGACCTCGACATCCACGTCCGTCGCACTCTCGACCTGGGCGGCGTGCCGCTCGAATACGGCGCGCTGCTCCGTTATGGCTCGCAGCTCCCGACGGCGTCGCAGGACCTCGGCGCGGCCACGGCCGCCCTGGGCGACCGCACCCTGATTCCCTATTCGCCCCTACCGTACTTCTTCTATTACGCCATGCACCGGGTCGGCCTCGACCTGTACTGGGCCATGACCGTGGCCAACACCGTGGCCGCCATGTGCGTCGCGCCCCTCCTGTGGCTCGCCGCGCGCCGCGTCTGGGACGAGGGGGCGGCGTGGACGGCCACGCTCCTCTACGTGCTCGACCTCTCCGTGTGGCACCACCTCGGCCGATCGCATGCCCCGGCGGTTTTCGGCGGCGCGCTCGGGGCGGCCGCCCTCCTCCATCTCGCCGCCCACGCGGACTCCCTCGGCGAACCGCGCGCGCGCCTGATCGCGGCGGCGGCGCTGGCCCTGGCCGTGCTGGAGTACTCGAGCCTGGTCGTCCTCTTCGGCCTGTTCGGCCTCGTGCTGCTCGCGCTGCTGGCCCTCGATGCGCGCGGAATCCCTCCGCCGGCGCGGCGCGGCCTGTGCGTGGCCCTGGTCGCGGGGGGCCTGCTCGCGGGCGCCGTCTTCTACTTCCACTACCTGCCCGGCTTGTGGCAGGGCGCGTCCGGAGTGGAGGCAGAGCCCGATCTGTTCCCGGGCAAGACGTTCCTCATCTTCCACAACGAGTCGCGCCAGAGCCTGCGCCTGTGGGTCCTGGGCTTCTGGATGCCGCTGGGCGCGGGGCTGCTCGCCGCGCCCAGCGCCTTGCGTCGCGCGCTCCCGGCCGCACGCCCCGTCTTGATCGCCTGGCTGGCCGCGTGGGCGCTCCTGATGGTCCTGAAGGAGCCGTGGCTCTTCCCGAAGCTCCTGCGCTGGGCCAAGGAAGACCTCTTCGTCTCACCCCTTCTGGCCCTGATGATCGGCGGCGCCGTGGCCGCCCTCCCGCGACGAGGCCTCCGGCTGGCCGTGGCCGCCCTGGTGATCGCCTGCGCGGCGTGGCTCGAAGCGCGGGACTTCATGCTCCACGCCAGCACGCTCCGGCTATAATCACGGTCTTTTGCCAGTGGACGAGCTTCTCCACCGGAGGTCCGACTGAGAGTCGCCGTCACGGGCGTCGCCGGCTTCATCGGCTCGAACCTGGCCGAGCGGCTGATCGCGCGCGGCGACGAGGTCGCAGGCCTCGACGACCTCTCGCACGGCTCCCTGGAGAACCTCGGGAGCCTCACCACCCATCCCCGCTTTCACTTCCATCGCGGCACCATCCTCGAGGCCGCCGACCTCGCCGCGATCGCCAAGGGCGCGGCCGCCCTCGTCCACCTGGCCGCGGGCAAGATCCCGCGCTACGGCGATGCCCTCGACACCCTCGTCATCAATGGCCAAGGCGGCCTCGAGGTGCTGCGCGCGTGCCGCGATCACGGCGTGCGGCGCATGGTGCTGGCCTCCACCTCGGATTGCTACGGGCGCAACCCCGACGTCCCGTTCTCCGAGGAGAGCGTGTCCGTCATCGGCGGCCCGCACGTCCGCCGGTGGAGCTACGCCATCTCGAAGATGTTCGAGGAGCAGGCCCTGCTCGCCTTCCGCGAGCGGCACAAGCTCGAGGGCGTCATCCTGCGCCTCTTCGGGGGCTACGGCCCGCGGCAGAACACGACGTGGTGGGGGGGGCCGCAGTCCGTCTTCATCGGCGCCGCCCTCAAGGGCGAGCCCCTCGAGGTGCACGGGACCGGCGAGCAGACCCGGAGCTTCACCTACGTGGCGGACATGGTCGAAGGGTTCGTGCGCGCGATCGACGTGCCCGCAGCGGACGGCGAGATGCTCAACATCGGGGCCGATCGCGAGATCACGATCGCCGACCTGGCGCGCATGGTGTGGAAGATGGTGCGCGACGACGAGCCGCGCCTCAAGATGGTGCCGCTGGCCACGTTCGGGAAGTACGAAGACGTGCAGCGCCGGATCCCGGACAATCGCCGCGCCACGCGCATCCTCGGCTACACGCCGGCGGTGACGCTCGAGGAAGGGCTGCCGCGCACGATCGCGTGGCAGCGCGAGGCCATGGCGCGCGCCGGCCAGCTGTGATCCACGTCGTGGTGCCCGCCTTCAACGAGGCGGGCAACGTGCCCGCCCTGCTCGCGTCCATCGCGGAGCGGCTCGAGCCTCTCGCCCAGCGCCATCGCATCGTGGTGGTCGACGACGGGTCCACCGACGGCACCGCGGATGCCTGCGCGCGCGCGGCCGCGGCCGGCCTGCCCGTCGAAGTCGTGCGGCACGATCGCAACCGCGGCCCCGGCGCGGCCTTCCGCACGGGATTCCTCCACGTCCTGGAGACCGCGCATCCCCTCGACCTCGTGATCACGCTCGAAGGGGACCAGACCAGCGACGCTTCCGTCCTCCCGCGGCTCGTCCATCGCGTGTGGGAGGAGGGCGACCACATCGCGCTGGCCTCCTGCTACCTGTATGGGGGCGGCATCAAGGGCACGAGCCTGCATCGCGTGGGGCTGAGCCACCTGGCCAACGGCCTCATGAAGAAGGCCCTGGGCCTGACCGGCCTGGCCACGCTGAGCAGCTTCTACCGCGTGTACCAGGCCTCGGCGCTGATGGCGCTCCGCGAGCGCCACGGCGACGCGTTCATCACGACGCGCGGGTTCGAGTGCATGGTCGAGATCCTCTACCGTGCGGCGCGGCTGGGCCTTCGCATCTCCGAGGTTCCCATGGTGCTCGACGGCACCCGGCGGGTGGGGAAGAGCAAGATGAAGGTCCTGCGCACGTCGATGGCCTACCTGGCCCTGGCCGCGCGCGCCATGTCGGGCCGGCTCTAGCAACTCGCGCCAACCAATCGGCCCCGCCGGACGTCTCATGGGAAACGCGTGATCCATTGCGAGTGGGTGCCTAGATGAACGCGGCCGCGCTGCTGCTCGCCCTGGCGGGAGCGAGCCAGAACGTCCAACCGATTGAATCGCAGACGCCGCCCGTCCACGCCGTGCGGACGACGACGCCCATCGTGGTGGACGGCCTCCTCAACGAGGAGGTCTGGGCCGCCGCGCCCGCGGTGACGACGTTCACCCAGCGCGACCCCACGGAGGGGGCGGCTCCGTCGGAGAAAACGGAAGTGCGGATCGCCTACGACGACGAGGCGATCTACGTCGGCGCCCGCCTGTTCGACTCCCAGCCGCGCACGATCGTCGGCCGCCTCGGCCGCCGCGACGCAAGCCTCGGCGCGGACGAGCTGACTTTCTATGTGGACCCGTATCACGACGGGCGGAGCGGCTACTATTTCGCCGTCAACGCCGCGGGTACGCTGCGCGACGGCGTGCTCTACAACGACGACTGGAACGACGACAGCTGGGACGGCATCTGGGAAGGGCGCGCCCACGTGGACGGCGAGGGCTGGACGGTGGAGATGCGCATTCCATACTCGCAGCTTCGCTTCCGGCGCGAGGACGCCAATGCCTGGGGCGTGAACTTCCGGCGCTACGTATGCCGGACCAAGGAAGAAGACTACGTCGCCTACACGCCCAAGAAGGCCAGCGGCTTCGTGTCGCGCTTCCCGAAGCTGAGCGGGCTCCAGGGCATCGTGCCTCCACGTCGCATCGCGGTCACGCCCTACACGACGACCAAGGCCGAGTTCACGGGCCACGACGCGGGCGATCCCTTCAACGACGGCTCGCGCGTGCGCCCGGCCATGGGCGCGGACTTCAAGGTCGGCCTCGGCAGCAACCTGACCATCGACGCCACCATCAACCCCGACTTCGGTCAGGTCGAGGTCGATCCCGCGGTCGTGAACCTCAGCGACGTGGAGACGTTCTTCCCCGAGAAGCGGCCCTTCTTCGTGGAGGGGGCCAACAACTTCCGCTTCGGCCAGGGCGGGGCGACGAACTGGTGGGGCTTCAACTGGGGCGGGCCCGACCTGTTCTACAGCCGCCGCATCGGCCGCGCGCCCGAGGGCTCGCTGCCGGACGCGGACTTCTCCGACTCGCCCGCGGGCACGCGCATCGTCATGGCCTCGAAGCTGACCGGCCGCCTGGGCCACGGCTGGAGCCTGGGCGCCCTCCACGCCGTCACCGCCTCCGAGACCGCGGACCTCGTGCAGGGCGGACGCCGCTTCCGCGCCCAGGTGGAGCCGACCTCGCAATACGTGGTGGCGCGCGCGCTGCGCGAGTCGCCGGACAACCGGCGCGGCCTCGGGGTGATGGCCACCGGCGTCGTGCGCAGCCTGGGCGACGGCCGCCTGCGCGACGAGCTCAACTCGCACGCCCTCACCCTCGGGCTCGACGGCTGGGCCTTCCTGGGTGCCAACAAGACCTGGGTGGTCACGGGTTGGGCTGCGGCCACCGACGTCGCGGGAACGGCCGCGCGCATCACCGACCTGCAGCAGGACGCGCAGCATTACTTCCAGCGCCCGGACGCGACCCACGTCCGGCTCGATCCCACGCGGACCTCGCTGCGCGGCTTCGCCGGCCGCGCCACGGTGAACAAGGAGAAAGGCAACTTCCTCCTCAACGCCGCCGTGGGTGCGATCGATCCCGGCTTCGACGTCAGCGACGTCGGCTTCCAGTGGCGGACGGACATCATCAACAGCCATCTCTGGACCGGCTACCGCTGGACGAAGGCGGGACGGCTCACGCGCGAGGCCGACGTGGGCCTGGCCTACTTCCGCAGCTACGACTTCGGCGGCAACGTCACCTGGCAGGGCGTGTTCGCGCACGGCTCCGCCCGGCTCAAGAACGAGCTGCGCCTCTTCGGCTTCGTGGCCTACAACCCGGACACCCTCAGCAGCACGCGCACGCGCGGCGGACCCCTGTCCCGCAACCCGCACGGCATCGAATGGGAAAGCAACATCCGCTCCGACGACCGGCGCAAGGTCTACGCACGTTTCGGGCTGCACGGATCGGACTACGCGGAGCGCAGCGAGAACGGCCGCTGGCTGTTCGCGGGTCTGACCGTCCGGCCGCGCTCGAACATCCTGGTGAGTTTCGAGCCCGAGATGAGCCGGACCCACAACGGCGCGCAGTACCTGGACACGTTCGACGATCCGCTGGCCGCCGCGACCTTCGGCCATCGCTACGTCTTCGCGCCCCTCGACCAGACGACGTTCGTGGGCGGCCTTCGGCTGAACTGGACGTTCACGCCGCGGCTGAGCCTCGAGCTGTACGCGCAGCCGCTGCTCTCTTCCGGGGACTACGCGGCGCCGGGGGAGCTGTCCGCCCCGCGCACCTATTCCTTCCGCACGTATGGTGCGGACGGGTCGACCTACGACGCCGCCACCGGAGACGTCGATCCCGACGGGCCCGGGCCCGCGCCTGCCTTCAACATCGGGACCCCCGACTTCAACTTCAAATCCCTTCGCGGCAATCTCGTCCTCAGGTGGGAATTCCGGCCGGGGTCGACTGCGTACGCGGTGTGGACGCAGAGCCGCTCCGACCAGCAGGACGGCATCGGCGAGTTCGCGTTCCGCCGCTCGGTGTCGCGCCTCTTCGACGCGCGCGGAGACAATATCTTCCTGGTGAAAGTCACGTATACCTGGAACCGCTGACCGCCCGCGATTTGTAAAAAGATTCCTGCGCCTGCCGTCGAGTCCCTGGAACGCATCTTGTATGTCCTATCCGTGAGGCCTGCATCGAGCCGCGGATCGATGCACGAACGGAAGGAGAAGGCATGAATATCAAGACGGCCGTGGTCGCCGGCTTCATACTTAATGCAGGACTGGGCGGTGCGGTCTTTGCCCAGAGTGGGTACTACCCCGCGCAGTCGCGGGGCTACGCCGTCTCGAACCAGTGGCAGGCGCAGCGGATCGTCCGCCAGGCGTACCGCGACATCCTGGGTCGCGAGCCCGATGCCTCCGGTCTGGCCCAGTACACCCGGAGCATGCTCTACGACAACTGGACCGAGGCCGACGTTCGCCGCTCGCTGCAGAGCAGCCAGGAGTACGCGCAGCGAGGCCTCGGGTACGGGAACAACGGCCGGTACGGGAGCTATGGCGCGTACCGCCGGTACGACAACCGTGACATCCGCCGCACCTCGGGCTACTACAACGGCGAGGCCGCGGCCATGGTCCGGCAGGCGTATCTGAGCGTCCTGGGCCGTGAGCCCGACGCGGTCGGCCTCCGCGAATACACGGCCCGGGTGGTCCAGGACGGATGGACCCAGCGCGACCTCGTGCGCGCTCTGCGTTCGAGTGACGAGTTCCGCAGCCGCATCCGGTAGCGACGGTCAGGACGGAAGGCGGCCACGGAACCTCGCCTGAGGTTCCGTGGTCGCTCAGGCGTGCACGTCCCGGAAGGCCAGCATCGCGCCCAGGCGCTGCTCCTTCTCGTCGTCGAACCCGCACGTGCTCGTGAACCGTGGCGGGTTCTCATAGGTCCCGAAGAGCATGTCCCACCACACGAAGTCGCCGTAGTTGTTGCGATGGCGGCCGTACTCGTGGTGGATGCGGTGCATCTCTGGCCGCTGGAAGACGTAGCCCACCCAGCGCGGCGTGCGCACGTTGGTGTGATAGAAGAATTCGCCCACCGCCGTGAAGAACGTGTAGATCGCTCCCGCGCGGACGTCCAGCCCCATCAGCGAGTAGACGAGCAGGCTTCCCAGCACGGAGTTCACCGTCATCTCCAGGGGATGCTTGTAGAAGGACGTGATCACTTCCAGGCGCTGCGGACTGTGGTGGATCTGGTGGAAGCCCAGCCAGAGCAGGTCGCTTTCGTGGCGGAGTCGGTGCCACCAGTAGAAGACGAAGGTG
>DASTLK010000733.1:0-3785 GCA_035715025.1 Vicinamibacteria bacterium | reverse complement strand
GGGCTGGAAGCCGGCCAGGCGCGCGTCGAGCCGATAGCTCCCGACGGGCAGGGCCGCCATCTGGTAATGGCCGGCGCTGTCCGTGATCACGGCGCGCTGGACACCCGTCGCCTCGTTGGTGGCCGTGACGCTCGCCCCGGGGACGATTGCCCCCTGCGAGTCCGTGACCGTGCCCTGGAGCGTCGCGGTGGACTGCGCCCAGGAGGAAGCCGCCACGAGCGACAGCAGCACGGTGCAGAGCCACGAGAACTGTTGCGTCTTCTTTGCCATCGAGTCACTCCTCGCTAACACAGGAATGGACCGGGGTGAGTGGGCAATAAGGGCTGGAGCTTCGCCGGCATGGTGGCAAGACACATGCCCGGCGACTCTAACATCGAAGGGGCTCCCGGACGCCGCAGCAGAGAGAGAGACTTATGTCGAACCTCTCGCTCGGGAGCGGGTTCTCACGGCCCGCCCGATACGGCCCGATGAATCCATCAGGTTGGAATCACGCCGATGGATTGGTGCGACCATTCACAGAGCCTTGCGGAAGAACACCTCGAGCGCTTCCATCAACCGCTCCGGATCGTCGACGAGCATGTTCTCGGCGTGCAACCCGCGCTCGAGCATCAGCAGTGATTTCGGCTCGCCGGCCCGTGCGAAGAGGTCGCGCGCATGCCGGGGTGGGATCAGCCAGTCCGCGGTGCCCTGCGCGATGAGCAGGGGCGTGGGCGCGATGCGATCGACCACGCGAACGAGGGCGGCCGGAGGGCGGAGGGGGATCGCGAGCCGCGTCCGCCGCCGCCGGCGGCGCAGCATCAGGGGCGCGGTGCGCAGCAGCCCCGCGGTCAGGAGGTTGCGATCGAGCACGAAGAGGTTGGCCGGAGCGGCCACGAGGGCGACGGCGTCGAAGGCCCGGTGTCGCGCCGCCGCCATCCCGACGTGGTGCCCGCCGAAGGAGAAGCCCAGCCCGCCCACGCGGTCGTAGCTGCGATGCAGAGTGGCCGCCACCGCCGCGATGTCTTCCGGCTCGCGCACGCCCCAGGTGAACGCTCCTTCCGAATCGCCATGTCCGCGGATGTCGAGCGTCACCACGTCCACGCCGCCGGCCAGGCGCCGCGCCAGCGCTCGGTGCTCGTCGCTCTCGCGATGCATGAAGATGCCGGGGGAGACGAGCACGACGCGCCGGCTCCCCGTCCGCAGCCTCGTCCCGCGCAGGGTGACGCCGTCGGCGGTCGCGAACGACATCTCCTCCCCGAGGTCCGCGGGCGTCGTCATCGCGCCGCGACCTCGAGCGCGGGAAGGAAATGCGCGATGGACCTCGCGTAGTAGCGGAGCAGCGGCGCCTGGGCGCGATCGACGCGAAAGCCGTCGCCCTGCGGGCTGACCACGCGCCGGAGGGTCAGCATGACCAGGGCCCGGTCCAGCGTGTCCGCGCTCTTTCGCTCACCTCCCACGACGTGTGCTTCCGCCTCGCGCAACACGAGGCGCAGGTCGGCGAGGCGAGACTCCCATTCCGCGCGCGAGACGAAGTCATGCCCATCCTGGAGCAGGGCGGCGCAGGCCATGGCCACCGCCGTCACCGGCATCACCGCCGCGATGCGTGCCATCACCTCCTCGGCCAGGCCCGCGAGGGCGGCCAGCCGCGGCTCGCGCGGGAGCTGCAGCACGCCCGGGTGGCGCGCCAGCCACTCGTCCAGGCTGATCGGCGCGCCGAAGTTCACGCAGGCTCGGCCGTAGCGACGCGCGCGGCGCAGCAGGAAGCGGCCGCAGACCTTGAGCACGTAGGAGCCGACCTCGGCGAGCTGGTCGCGGCGGCGCAGGCGGTCCTCCGGCGCCTGCAGCTCGCGCAGCAGCGAGCGGTCCTCGAGGACGCGGTCGTAGTTGATGGCGACGGGGACGAAGAAGACCGGGCGGTCGAAGGCCGGGTCGCACTTCACGCGCGCGAGATAGTCGAGCAGGCCGAGCTTGGGGGGGCGCAGCGCGCCGTCGCGGCTCAGGCCGCCCTCGATGAAGACGCCCTGGGTCACGCCGTTGCGGGTGATGAGCTGGACGTAGCGCTCGAGGACCTTGTGGTAGAGCGGCTCCGGGTAGCGGCGGCGGACGAAATACGATCCGAAGCTCTTGAACAAGGTCTCCAGCGGCCACACCCGCGCCCATTCGCCGACGGCGTAGGACACGGCCACCCGGCCCGAGAGCACATAGGCCACGAGGACGTAGTCGGCGTTCGAACGGTGGTTCATCAGGTAGATGACGACGCTTTCGCGCGGGATGGCGTTGAGCGCGGCCCGGGGCTCGTGCCCGACGCTCACCTTGTAGAGCAGAGGGAGGAGGAGCCGGGCCACCCCGTAGCCGAGCCGGTAGTAGGCGATCAGGTTGAAGGAGGGCACGATCTCGTCCACGTAGACGCGCACGCGCGCCCAGGTGGCATCGACGGTCTCCCCGGTCGCGTCCACGTGGGCCGCCACCGCGGCCGCGACCTCGGGATCGGCGAGGAGGGCGGCGCGGATGCGCGGGCGGCCCGCGTGCTTGTAGCGGTCGATGCGCGCCGGAAAACGCCGGCGGACGGCGCGCAGGCCGCGCCAGCCCCAGACCCGGCGCCAGACGAGCACGGCGCCCACGGCCAGACTCCCGAGCGCGACCGCGGTCAGCGCGGCCGGAGTCATGCCAGTCTCAGTACGCGAGCAGCGCGCGCAGCGCGGGCAGGAGCCGCGCGCGCGGGGAGAACACCTCTTCCAGCGCCTTGCTGAAGGGCACGGGCGTGTCCAGCGCACCCGCCCGCGACACGGGGGCGTCCAGCGCATCGAAGGCCTCGCTGCCGATCACCGCCGCCACCTCGCCTCCGAAGCCGCCCGTGGTCGGAGCCTCGTGCAGCACGAGGGCGCGTCCCGTCTTGCGCACGGAGCGGAGGACGGTCTCGCGGTCCCACGGCAGGAGCGTGCGCAGGTCGATCACCTCGACCTTTCGGCCCTCCTCGGCCAGGCGCTCCGCGGCGTCGAGGGCCCAGGACACGCCCACGGAGTAGGTGACGATGGTGGCGTCCGTGCCCTCCCGGGCCACCCGCGCCTGGCCCAGCGGGAGCGTGTACCAGCCGGAGGGGACGCGCCCGCGCGCGGAGCGGTACAGCAGCTTGTGCTCGAGATAGAGGACGGGGTTGCCGTCCTCGAAGGCCGCGGTCAGGAGGCCCTTCGCGTCGTAGGGCGTGGACGGAGCGACCACCTTGAGGCCGGCGACGTGGGTGAACCAGGCCTCGACATTCTGCGAGTGGAAGGGCCCCGCGCCCGTGCCCCCGCCCACCGGCACCCGCACCACCACCGGCACCGCCGCGCCCCAACGGTAGTGGGTCTTGGCCAGGTTGTTGACGATCTGGTTGAACCCGCAGGTGATGAAGTCGCCGAACTGCATCTCGACCATCGGCCGGAACCCGTCGAGGGCGAGGCCGAGGGCGGCCCCCACCGCGCCCGACTCGATGATGGGGGTATTGCGTACGCGCGCCTTGCCGAATTCCGCGACGAACCCTTCGGTCACCTTGAAGACGCCGCCGTACTCCGCGATGTCCTGGCCCATCAGGATCACGTCGCCCCGCCGCCGCATGACTTCGCGCAGGCCGTCCTGGATGGCGTCGATGTAGCGGCGCTCGGGCGAGGGGGCCGAGGGCGGCGGCTCCTCGACGCGCAGAGCACTGGGCGCGTACACGTCCGCCCGCTCGCGTTCGGCGTCGGAAACGGGATCGGGTGCGGCCAGGGCCTCGTCCACCAGGCCGTCGATGACCGGCCTGAGATCGGCGCGCATCTTCTCGCGGGTGG
>DASTLK010000732.1:0-4966 GCA_035715025.1 Vicinamibacteria bacterium | reverse complement strand
CCCATGCGCTCCCGCCTCCAGCGCGATGCGCGCGGCCCCCGTCTTGAGCGGCACCGCTCCCGGCTCGTTGTGGCTGTAGCCCTCGGGGAAGATCGCGATCGTCTCGCCCGCGGCGAGCGCGAGGCGGCAGCGCGCGAAGGTCTCGAAGTTGCGCGCCACCGGGACTCCGTCGCGCCGCCGGTAGACGGGAAGGGCCCCGAGGAGGATCACGGCCGGGGCGACGATCGGGTGCTTCCAGAGCGTGCTCTTGGCCAAGAAGCGTGGCCTCACGCCCGCGTAGCCCAGGATCAGCATGGGGTCGATCAGGTTGTTGACGTGGTTCGCGATGATCAGGAGGGGTGCGCCGCGGGGCACGCGCTCCCGCCCGACCACCTCGACGTCGCGGAAGAAGACACCGAGCAGGAGACGGGCCAGGCGGCAGGCCAGCTCGTCGAGCAGGCGCCGGAGGCGCGCGCGGGCCACGTCTCAGCGCGCGGCGCCCAGGGCCGCCTCCGCCTCGCGCGCATGGCGGCGGCCTTCGTCCACGTTCACGAACGCGAGCAGCCCGCCGCCCAGGACGAAGAAGACGATCAGGGCCAGGATCGCGGGCCGGCTGGAGCCGGTGCTGGCGATCATGGTCGCGAAGACGAAGGGCCCGATCACGCCTCCGAACTTGTCGAAGACGCCCCAGAAGCCGAAGAACTCGCCCGAGCGCGGGCGCGGAATCATGGTCGCGAAGAGGGAACGGCTGAGGGCCTGGCTTCCGCCCTGCACGGTGGCGACGAGGAAGGCGAGGACGAAGAAGTCGGCCGCCGTCTTCATCCGGTAGCCGAGCACGGCGACGACGACGTAGACCGCGACCGGAATGAACAGGGTGCGCTTGACGCCGAGGCGGCCGGCGAGGGCGCCGAAGAGGATGGCGAACGGCACGCCGACGAACTGGATCATGATGATGGCGGCGATGAGCGCGCCCGAGGAGATCCCGAGCTCGGTGCCGTAGGCGGTGCCCATGCGGATGATCGTCTGCACGCCGTCGTTGTAGAGCAGGAACGCGAGCAGGAGCAGGAAGGCCTGGCGGTAGCCGCGCAGGTCACGCAGGGTCCCGGTGAGTCGAGCGAAAGCGGCCGCGATGACGCGGGCCCCGACGCGGACCACCTCCGTCCCCGTGCGCGGCTCGGGGACGCGGCGGAAGAGCGGGATCGAGAAGACGGCCCACCAGACGGCCGCGCTCAGGAAGGACAGCCGGATCGCGGTGGCCGCGTCCGGGATGCCGAACCAGGCGGGGTGCTGGATCCAGAGCGCGTTGACGGCGAGCAGCAGTCCCCCGGACAGGTAGCCCATGGCGTAGCCGGCGGTGGAAACGCGGTCGATCTCGCCCTCGCTCGCGATGTGCGGCAGCAACGACTCGTAGAACACGAAGCTGGCGTTGACGCCGATGTTGCCCAGGATGAAGAGGGCCGCTCCCAGCCGCCAGTCCCCGCGGCCGACGAAGTACAGGGCCGCGGTGGCCGCCACTCCCAAGGCCACGGAGGCCGCCATCATCTTTTTGCGGACGCTGCCCTGGTCGGCGACGGCGCCGAGGGCGGGGGAGACCACGGCCACGATGAGCATGCCGATGGTGGTGGCCCAGGCGAAGCGCTCGCTGGCGAGCGCGGGCGGCAGGTCCGCCGCGACCACGGACGTGAAGTAGATCGGGAACACCTGGAGGACCGTGGTCATGAAGACGGAGTTGGCCCAGTCATAGAGAGCCCAGGCCCGCAGCTCCGGCCGATGGAGGCCGACGCGGGCCAGCAGCGATTGCGTCGGGATCGGGGGCGGCCCCACGGCGAGATCGGCGACCATCGGCTCGAAGACTACCGCAGGTGCTCGCGCGCTGTGGTAGTTTCCCGCACGTGAGATTCGCGGCCGCCGACCTCGCCGCGCGCCTGCCCGGTCCCATGGGCGAACGCTTCGCCGTCGCCCTGCAGCGTGGCAGCCTCACCGTCGAGTTCTACGCACCTCGGGGAAGCGACCCGCAGAAGCCGCATACGCGCGACGAGGTCTACGTCGTGATCCGCGGACGCGGGCAGTTCCGGAGCGGCGAGGGCCGCGAGCCGTTCGGGCCCGGCGACGTCCTGTTCGTCCCCGCCGGCGTCGAGCATCGCTTCGAGGACTTCAGCGACGACCTCGCCGTCTGGGTCGTGTTCTACGGCCCGGAGGGCGGCGAGCAGGCCTGAGGCCGCTCAGCGCGCGGACAGCCCGGACGAGCGCAGGAACTCGCGGGCCACGGTGGCGGGGGAGCGCCGCGCCCCGTCGACGGCCAGGTTCAGGCGGCGCATCGTCGCCTCGTCGAGGCGGCCTCCGAGCGCGGCCAGCGCCGATTCGATCCCCGGATGAGCGGCGAGGCTGGCCGTGTTGGCGATGGGCACGGCGTCGTAGGGCGGGAAGTAGTGGCGATCGTCATCGAGGACGACGAGGTCGTGGGCGGCGATGAGGCCGTCGGTGGCGCTGCCGACGACGACGTCGACGCGGTCCGCCAGCAAGGCGGGGTACAGGAGGCCCAGGTCCATCTCCGTGGGCGGGACGGCGAGGCGGAAGCCATAGGCGGCCATCAGCCCGGGCAGGCCGTCGGCACGCTCGACGAACTCCCCGAAGAGCCCGACTCTCAAGGTGGCCGCGTGGGGGGCCAGGTCGGACAGGCGCCGGATGCCGAGGCGGCGTGAGGTGTCGGGCCGCATCACCAGCGCGAACGTGTTGTTGAACCCGAGCGGGGCACCGACGGTCAACCCCAGGGGCGCGTAGCCCGCGCGCACGTCGCCCAGGACGGCCTCGCGATCGCTGCGCGCGGGGCGGCCCAGGATCTCCGTCAGCGCGGTGCCCGTGTACTCGACGTAGACGTCGACGCGGCCGGAGCGCACGGCCTCGTGGCACAACGTCGTCCCCCCGAGGTTCAGCCGGCGGTCGACGCGGAAGCCGCGGTCCTCCAGCACGGCGGCCAGGATCTCCCCGAGCACGACCTGCTCGGTGAAGTTCTTCGAGCCGACGACGACCTGGGTCTGGCCGGAGCGCGCACGTGCCGAGAAGGCAAGCAGGACGAGGCTGGCGACGACGACGGCGGCCAGCGCGCCCGCGGCGCGCGCGGGACGGCGGCTGCGCTCCACGCGCGCGAGGAGGGCGTCCACGGCCAGGGCGAGGGCCGCCGCCGGCACCGCGCCGGCCAGGATGAGGCGCGTGTCCACGGTGGCGATCCCGCGGAACACGTAGGTGCCGAGGCCGCCCGCTCCCACCGCGGCCGCGATGGTGGCGGTGCCGACGGAAACCACGGCCGCGATGCGCACGCCGGCCAGCACGACGGGCAGGGCCAGCGGTAGCTCGACCAGCCGCAAACGCTCGTCGTCCGTCATCCCGAGTCCGGTGGCCGCTTCCGAGACCGCCGGGTCCACTTGCAGGATGCCGGTGTAGGTGTTGCGGACGATCGGCAGCAGCGCGTAGAGCACGAGGGCGACGATCGCGGTGCGGGCGCCGATCCCCCCGACGAGCGGCAGGGGAATGAGGAAACCGAACAGGGCGAGGCTCGGGATCGTCTGCAGTACACCCGCCGCGGCCAGCACGGGCCGGGCGAGGTGCTTCTTCCTCGTCAGCAGGATCCCGACGGGAACGCCGATGGCCACCGCGAGCGCGGTCGAGAGCAGCACCAGGACCAGGTGCTGGACGATGAGGCCGGCCAGCTCGGAGCGGCGCTCGACGAGGAAGCTCACGGCAGCGCGGCGGCGAGGAAGTCGCGCACGAACCCGGCCTGCGGCTGCGCGCGGATCTCCGCCGCCGGTCCCTCCTGCACCACCCGGCCCGCATGCATCACCGCCACGCGGTCGCCGAGGCGCAGCGCTTCCGGGACGTCGTGCGTGACCAGGACGACGGTCTTGCCCAGCCGCTGCTGGAGCGCCTTGAACTCGTCCTGTAGCCGGCGGCGCGTCAGGGGATCGAGCGCGCCGAAGGGCTCGTCCATCAGCAGGAGGGGAGGATCCGCGGCCAGGGCGCGCGCCAGTCCCGCGCGCTGGCGCTCGCCGCCCGAGAGCTGCCGGGGAAGCACGGCCGCGAAGCGCTCGGGGTCCAGACCGACCAGCTCCAGGAGGGCGCGCGTGCGCGCCTCGCGCCGGGAAGGATCCCATCCGAGGAGGCGGGGCACGATGCCGACGTTCTCGCCCACGGTCAGGTGGGGGAGGAGGCCAGCCTCCTGGATCACGTAGCCGATCGAGCGGCGCAGCACGATGGGGTCCCAGCTCTCCACGTCGCGGCCCAGCACCGTGACCTGTCCGCGGTCGGCGCGTACCAGCCGGTTGATCGTCTTGAGCGCGGTCGTCTTGCCCGAGCCGCTGGTGCCGAGGAGGACGAGCATCTCGCCCTCGAGGACGGAAAGCGAGATCCGATCGAGAGCGGCCACCCCGCCCGGGAACTGCTTGGTCACGTCGATCAGCGCCGCCGCCGGGACTACGACCCCCATGTGAGGGTCAGCTCCTTCTTGATGAGACCGTCCACGGTGGCCTCGAGACGCCGCGTCTCGCCACTCTTGAAGGTCCCGCGGATCCGGCGCGACGCGTCGAATCCCGCGCTGTCCACGTCCACGCGGATGACGTGCTCTCCCGGTGCGACATCGAGCGTCTGGTTCGTCGACCCCTTGCGCAGACGGAAGCTCAGGATCTTCCTCGTCACCTTGCCGGAGAGCGCTTCCTCCAGCACTTGCGCGTCGTCCACGTAGACGTGCAGGGTGCCGCTGCGCAACGGGTGCTCGAAGTCGATCTCGAGATGCCCCGGCTCCGCCGATGCGAGCAGCGAAGGGAGGGGAATCGGGAGGGACTGGGCGGCCCGGCGTGCGGCCAGGGGGAATGCGAGTCCCACCGCCACCAGCGCCACGAGGACGAGGACGCCGCGGTAACCGACGCGCTCCGCGAGCCGGAGCATGAGGCTCGGGTCCCTTCGGAGATCTGCGGTCGGAGGCTCCGGCGGGCGT
>DASTLK010000731.1:0-2888 GCA_035715025.1 Vicinamibacteria bacterium | reverse complement strand
AGGCTTCCGCGGTGGCCACGATGTAGTAGGTGGCCACGGCATGCGGCGCGTGGGGAAGCGTCACCTCGACCGTGCGCGCGCCGGCCGCCTCGAGATCGCGGAGGGCCCGACGGAAGGCCGCCATCACGCCGGCGTCCACGCCCTTCTCGAGGAACGACCAGGGCACGCCGACGCGCAGTCCGGCCGCCCCCGCGGCGAGGGCGGCGCGGAAATCGGGCACCTCGACGGGGGCGCTGGTCGCGTCGGCGGAGTCGATCCCGCAGATGACGCGGGCGGCGAGAGCGACGTCCTCCACCGTTCGCCCGAGAGGCCCGACCTGGTCCAGGGAGGACGCGAAGGCCACGACTCCGTAGCGGCTCACCCGTCCGTACGTCGGCTTGAGGCCCACGATGCCGCACAGCGCGGCGGGCTGCCGGATGGAGCCGCCGGTGTCGGTGCCCAGGGCCAGCGCCGCCATCCCCGTGCTCACCGCGACCGCGGAGCCGCCCGAGGATCCACCGGGCACGCGCGCGCGGTCCCACGGGTTGCGCGTGACCTTGTACGCGCTGTTCTCGGTCGACGAGCCCATCGCGAACTCGTCCATGTTCGTCTTGCCGACCACGATCGCACCCGCCGCTTCCAGCCGTGCCACCGCGGTCGCGGTGAAGGGCGGGCGATATCCCTCCAGGATGCGCGAGCCGCAGGTGGTGACGACGCCTTCGATGTCGAGCAGGTCCTTGACCGCGACGGGCACGCCGGCGAGGAGGCCGGGCGCGCCTCCGCCCGCGATGGCGGCATCGACCCGCCTGGCCTGGGCCAGCGCGCGGTCGGCGGTGACGGTGAGGAAGGCTTCGAGCCCCGCGTCCCGCTGGGCGATGCGATCGAGGTGCTCGCGGGTGACCGCTTCCGCGGAGGTCTCGCGGGCGGCCACGCGGTGTGCGATCTCGGCCGCTCCCGGCCGTGCGTCGCTCATCCGCCGAGCACGCGGGGGACGCGGAAGAAGCCGTCCTCCGCGTCGGGGGCGGCGGCCAGGGCGGCTTCGCGGGGCAGGCACGGGCGCGGGACGTCCTCGCGGAAGGTCTCACCGGCCGCGGCATGGCTCATGGGCTCGACGCCGGTCGTGTCCAGGGCCTGGATCGACTCCGCGTAGGCCAGGACCTGCTCGAGCTGGCGTGCGAAGGCCTCGCGCTCCTCGGCGGTGAGGGACAGGCGGGCGAGCCGGGCCACGTGGTCCACGGTCTCGACGGTGACGGGCGGCATGACCGACTACTCTACCGCATGGCATCCCTTGACCGCGCGGAGAGGCGGGCCCTAGACTGCCGGTGCCGCGGCGACTGAAGACACCGGGAGGCAACGATGACGCAGTGCCCCAATTGCCAGGCGATCCTTCCCGAGCCGCCGGAGCGCTTCTGTCCCAATTGCGGCGCCGACCTCGCGGCGGTGGTGGGGGCGCCCGGGTATCCATCGCCTTCGCTTCCGCCCGGCGGGGGTGGCGCGGGCAGCGCGCCCCCGGGAGGCCAGACGCCATGGGAGCGCCGCAACCAGATCGGCTTCGTCAATGCCCTGATCGAGACGACGAAGCAGGTCCTCTCGCAGCCGACCGCGTTCTTCCGGTCCATGCCCGTGACGGGCGGGATCGGCGACCCGCTGCTGTACGCCGTCATCGTCGGCTACATCGGGCTCTTTGCCTCCACGATCTACAACCTCGTGTTCCGCAGCGTCCTCACGTCCAGCCTGTCGCGCATGGGCGGGAACAGCGACTTCGAGCGGCTCGCCGGCTTCATGCACGGCGGGGTCGGGGTGGTCCTGAACCTGATCCTGGGTCCCCTGTTCATCGTGATCGGGCTCTTCGTGAGCGCGGGAATCTTCCACCTCGTCCTGCTCGCCCTCGGCGGCGCGCAGCGTGGGTTCGAGGCCACGTTCCGCGTGGCCTCCTACAGCCAGGCCGCCTCGATCTTCAACATCATCCCCGGCTGCGGCGGACTGGTGGGGCTCGTGTACGCGCTCGTCCTCCTCGTGATCGGCCTGTCGGAGGCACACGGCATCAGCCGCGGCAAGTCGGCGACGGCGGTGCTCGTCCCCTTCGTCCTCATCTGCTGCTGCTGCGCGGGCGTGATTGCGGTGGCGGCGTTCGGCCTGGCCGGCGCGCTCGGGCGCATGAGGTGAACGGATGAGACTCGTCGCGCGCCCAGGCGCGACGCCTCTGGGCGCGATCTTCCTCGCCTGCGGGTTGGTCATCGCCGCCGCGGTGGGGCTGCTCCATCTCGATCACCTGAACGTCACGTTCTGCGCGTTCAAGGCCGTGACCGGGCTGCCGTGCATGGCGTGCGGCACGACGCGGACTCTGGGCCGGCTGTTCCACCTCGATCTGCCGGGCGCGGTCACCATGAACCCGCTCTCCGCGGCCGTCGCCCTGGCCCTCGTTCCGTGGGGGCTCACGGACCTCGTGCTCCTGCCGCGAGGCCGCGCGCTCGTGCTGGAGATCTCGCGCGGACTCGCGCCCTTCGTGCGCGTCACCGCGGTGACGCTGGTGTTCGCGAACTGGGCGTATCTGATCGTCGCGGGGCGATAAGAAAAGAAAGATCGATCGGCCTGGGTTAGCCGATAACAGGTTGTGGCCAGGTCGGCCTGTCATCTACGAACGCCGGCTATAGCTTCTCCAGTTGAGCCAGGTGGTTCAAGTCGTGGCCGGCCAGTAGGCGGATGATCGTGTCCAGCGTTTCTGCTCCGCGTTCCGGATGGATCGCCTCGCGCCCGAGATCGGCCGGGCTCAGCTTCTGGAACAGCGCCAGGCTCCAACGCCGCTGCGCCAGGAACGCCCCCAGCGCGGCTTCCGCGTCCACGTTCTCGTAGCGGCGCGCCCAGGCGGACTCGTCGAAGGGCTGGATGGTGTGGTTGTCCTGCGCGAG
>DASTLK010000730.1:0-6077 GCA_035715025.1 Vicinamibacteria bacterium | reverse complement strand
GGGGGAGGACGCGCGCGGTGACCCGCCGCGCCACGTCGGCGAGGTTCACCGCCTCGCCGCGGGGGACGCCGGCGGAGGTGTCGCGCGAAAGGACGAGCAGCGACTCCACGACGCGCACCAGGCGGTCCACCTCTTCGACCTGCGCGTCGATGGCCAGGCAGGCCTCGGGGTTGGCGCCGGCGCGCGCGCGCTCGGCCAGCAGGCGGATGCGGGCCAGGGGCATCCGCAGCTCGTGGGAGGCGTTCGCGGCGAAGTCCCGCTCGCGGCGGACCGTTCCTTCCAGGCGCGTCCACAGGGCGCGGAACGCGTCCTCGAGGTCGGCCACCTCCGCGGGCACGTCGCCCTCCTCCGCGGGGGGCAACGGCTCCAGGGCGCGCACGCCTCCGATCCGCGATTGGAGGTCGATGAGCGGACGCGTGGCCCGGCGCGCCACCGCGCGCCCGACCGAGAAGGCGACGACCACGCACACCGGGGACGCGAAGAGGAGCGAGAAGGCGAAGACGCGCAGGGCCCGGCGCCCATAGGTCGCCGGGGCCGCGATGACCAGCACCAGTCCGTCCGGCATCCGGCGGCGGTAGACGATCCAGTCCGCGGCGGCGTCCGTGGCCGCGCTGGCCTCACGCCCGATCACGGGCCCGCTGCCGGCGGAGGCCACCAGGCCGGCCGGGGTCCACACCTCCACCCGCGCTCCGGAAACCGAGCTCTCGCGCAACGCCTCCGGCGCCGCGCCCGCCAGGGTGACGCGCTCCTCGCGCGCCTCGCGATTGACCGCGCTGACCAGCAGCTCCGCTTCGTCGCGAAGCTGCTGCCGCTGGTCGGTCTCCCAGAGCAGCCACGCCGTCCCCGCCGCCGCGCCGGCCAGGACGAGCGCGGACACCGCGGCCACCACGGCCATCCCGCGCGTGACGCGCGAGGCCATCGGACGGCGGCTCAATCCGCATCCTCGCCGCTCACGACGGCATAGCCGTAGCCGCGCACGGTGCGCACGATCGCGCTGCCCCCGGGGCGCTCGAGCTTCCTCCGCAGGCGCGCGACCATGACCTCCAGGCTGGCCGCCGTCTCGCGCGTGGCCTCTCCCCAGACGTCCTGCAGCAGGTCGTCGCGGGAGACGGCGTGCCCTCCCGCCTCCGCCAGCCTTTCCAGGACCTCCAGCTCCCGGCGCGTGATCGCCACCTCCTTCCCGCCCACCCAGGCCTGCCGCCGGCCGAAGTCGACGGTGACGGGGCCACGCCGGAAGAGCTCCCCGCGCAGCGGGCGCCCCCCGCGCCGCAGCAGGGCCGTGAGCCGCGCCCGCAGCTCGGCCAGCGCGAACGGCTTCCCGAGGTAATCGTCGGCGCCCGCCTCCAGCCCGGCCACGCGCGCGGCCACGTCCGTGCGCGCGGTCAGCATCAGGATGGGGATGCGGAGGCCGGACCGGCGCCAGGCGCGGCAGAGCTCGACGCCGTCGGCGTCGGGCAACCACACGTCGAGGACCACCGCGTCCACGTCGCCACCGCGCACCGCCTCGTTCGCGCCCGCGCCGCTGCCGACGGCGGTCACGGTGTAGCCCTCGTTGCCGAGGGCTTCGCGCAGGAGCTCGCGCATCTCGCGGTCGTCCTCGACGACGGCGACGCGCAGGCGGCCGGTATCAGTCGGAGGCATCGGTCAGAAGAGGACGTTGATGCCGATGCCCAGCCCGGAGCCGTCGGGGGCGGAAGCGGGGCCGAGCCACACCTTCAGCTCCCCGGGCAGGGGCTTGTGCGAGGGCTTCTTGTCCCAGCGCGCCACGCTCTGCCCCACGATGACGCCGAGCGTCGCCCCGCCCACGATGTCGCTGAGGCGATGCTTCTTCAGCGCGAGGCGCGACCCCGCGACGAGGCCCGCGGCCAGGTACCCGGGCACGGCGGCCTTCCAGCCGTACTGCTCGGACCACACGGTGGCGCACGCGAACGCGTTCGAGGCGTGGCCGGACGGAAAGGCCAGGTGGTCGCTGTGATCCGGTCGGTCGCGGCGAATCGATTCCTTGATCACGAGCGTGTAGAGGAAGTTCACGACCACGGCCTGGCTCATGTCGTAGGCGGCGGCCTTGAACCGGTCACCGTTCGCGTAGTGGCCGAGGCCGAAGACCGCGGTGGAGGCCGCCGCGGCCACGACGCCCGTTCCCACGAACTTGCCCACGTTGCCGTAGTTCTTCATGGGGTGACGATCGAAGTACCGGACGGTCGAGGCATCGCCCAGGAACGAGAGCCCGGTGGCGCCGCTGCCGATCAGGAGCGGCAGCAGGCTTTCCTTTCTCCAGACCTCGACCACGTTGTGCCCGAGGTTGGCGGGATAGCTGCGGATGGTGCGATGGTCGCGCACGACGATCGGCTCCTTCGGGCCATGCTCGGTCGGCGCGGCGGACGGAGACGGGCTCGGAGACGGAGACGGCGGGCCCTCCGGCATCACCTGAGCGCGCAGGGGAGCGGCCAGTCCGGCGGTCAGGGCCACGATCATGGCGATGGTCCGCGCGCGATGGCTGGAGAATGGCTCAAGCATGCTGGGCACCCCCACCCTCTACTTAGTCGCCCGGGCTGAACCGGGCCTGAACGTCCCCCTCACCGCGTCTCCAGCGCCTTCTTGACCCGCGCGGTGAAGACTTCGAAGAAGCGGCGTCCGGTGTCCGTCTCCCGGGACACCCACTCCGCGTTGCGGAACGCGACGGGGGAGACCTCGGCCCGGAAGCGCTCGAGGTACGGAGCCACCCGGGCGAACAGGAACACCCCTTCGCCGTTGCTCTCCAGGAAGTAGTCCGCGTGCACGATCCCATGCCGCGCCATGCCGTACACCATCTCCCAGTAGCTCCCCACCTGGCGGTAGGCGGTATTGAGCGGGCTGGTGGGGCGAGTCACCGCCACCACTTCGTCGTAGGTCTTGGGCCAGAACGTGGAGAGGAGCTCGTGGCGCGCCTGGCGCATGACCGGCTCGCGCCGCAGCTCGTATACGCGGAGCACAAGCTCGGCGTCGTGGTGGTCCGGCCGATCCTTCCCCATGCGATCCTCCTTGCCCATCTTCATTCTGACTTAGGATGGATGGTGCAACCGGACAGGCATCAGGTGTGGAGGCTAGCATGCTTCGAACGGCACCCCGCGCAGCGCTCCTCGCCGCGGCCGCGGTCCTCTTCGCCCCAGCCGCGTGGGCGCAGGTGAGGCCCGCGTCTTCGGCCGGGGCCGGAGCCCCGGCGGGCGCTCCCACCGCGGCCCAGGCCCGCGCGTTCGCCGAGGAGGCCGAGGCGCGGCTGCTCGACCTGAGCAACCGCCAGAGCCGCGCGGACTGGGTGTCGCAGACCCACATCACCGACGATACGGAGCGGATCTCCGCCGACGCGAACCAGGCCCTCATCGCCGAGACCATGGAGCTGGCCAAGGCGGCCACGCGCTACGACAAGCTCAAGCTCCCCGACGACGTGCGGCGCAAGCTGACGCTGCTCAAGCTCGCCGCCATCCCCCTGCCCGCTCCTGCCGACCCCAAGCTGCAGGCGGAGCTGACCCAGCTCACGAAGTGGATGGAGGGCACCTACGGCAAGGGCAAGTACTGCCGGGGCCCGAACCACACCGACTGCCTGGACGTGAACGCGATCACGAAGATCATGGCGGAGAGCCGCAACGAAGGCGAGCTGCTCGACGTCTGGCGAGGGTGGCACGCCATCAGCCCCCCCATGAAGCCGAAGTACGAGCGGTTCGCACAGCTCGCCAACCAGGGTGCGCGCGACCTCGGATACAAGGACCTCGGCGCCTACTGGCGATCGAACTACGACATGCCCGCCGACGCGTTCTCGGCCGAGCTGGACCGGCTGTGGAACCAGGTGCGGCCGCTCTACGAAGCGCTCCACGCCCACGTGCGCGCGTCGCTGGCCAAGGCCTACCCGGGCAAGGTCCCGGAGCGCGGTCTCATTCCCGCCCACCTCCTCGGCAACATCTGGGCCCAGCAGTGGGGGAACGTCTACCCGCTGGTGGGCGTGCCCGCCGCCGGTGCCGGCTACGACCTGACCGAGCTGCTCAAGGTGAAGAAGGTAGACGAGCGGGAGATGGTGCGCTACGGCGAGCGTTTCTTCACCTCGCTCGGCTTCGAGCCGCTGCCGCCGACGTTCTGGGAGCGGTCGCTCTTCGTCAAGCCGCGCGACCGCGAGGTCGTGTGCCATGCCAGCGCCTGGGACGTGGACAACGACCAGGACCTCCGCATCAAGATGTGCATCGAGATCAATGGGGAGGACTTCGTCACCGTCCACCACGAGCTGGGCCACAACTTCTACCAGCGCGCCTACCGCACGCAGCCGTTCCTGTTCCGCGACGGCGCCAACGACGGGTTCCACGAGGCCATCGGCGACACCATCGCGCTCTCCGTCACCCCCGGCTACCTGCAGAAGGTGGGGCTGCTCGGCACGCCCCCCGGCAACGAGGGCGATCTGGAGTTCCTGATGCGGATGGCCCTGGACAAGGTCGCGTTCCTGCCCTTCGGCCTCCTCATCGACCAGTGGCGCTGGAAGGTGTTCTCGGGCGAAGTCCCTCCCGCGCGCTACAACGAGGCCTGGTGGGAGCTGCGCCGCAAGTACCAGGGCGTCGACGCGCCGGTGCCGCGCACGGAGGCGGATTTCGACCCCGGGGCGAAGTACCACGTGGCCGCCAACGTGCCCTACATGCGCTACTTCCTCGCCCATATCCTGCAGTTCCAGTTCCATCGTGCGGCCTGTCGCCAGGCCGGCTTCACCGGCCCCCTGCACCAGTGCTCGATCTACGCCAACAAGGCGGTGGGCGCGAAGCTCGACACGATGCTGGCCATGGGCAAGAGCCGGCCCTGGCCGGAAGCGCTCTACGCCATGACCGGCGAGCGCCAGATCGACGCCACCGCGATCCTGGACTACTTCGCGCCCCTGAAGAAGTGGCTCGACGAGCAGAACAAGGGCCGGACGGTCGGATGGCAGTGACACGCCCGGCCGCCCTCACCGTCCTGGCCGCCGCCCTCTTCTCCGCCGCTCCCGCCTGGGCCCAGAATCCCATCCCGGAGACGGTGCGCATGATGGAGCCGCATCGCCTGCGCATCGGTGACTACGTACGCGCCTGGCCCACGGTACCAGGGTCCATCGTCCAGGGGCCGGTGGTCGCGGTCTCCTCGACCACCGTGACCATCGCAGGACGCGAGGAAGCCGTGCTGGTGGACCTGCAAGCCATGTCCCGCATGGAGGTGCGCCGGGTCCACCAGCACGTCCGCCGCGGCGCTCTCATCGGCGCGGGCGTGGGCCTCGTGGCGAGTGCGTTCGTCGCCACGCGCGAGCTGCTCGGCCACGAGGTCGGCGGCTGGGAGCGGGCGGCCTGGATGGGCGGCCTGACCGCGGGCGGCGCCCTCGCCGGCACGGGCGTCGGGCGGCTCGCCCGCTCGACGACGTGGCAGCCCGTGGATCTCGTGACGCTCAAGCCGCAGCCGCGGACGGCCCGCGCTCGCCCGACCGTGCGCCTCGCCTGGACATTCCGGTTCTGATCGACCGCGCTGAGGAACGGCGTCAGGTCGGCGACGGGCGACTCGTCCCGGGACGAGTGGCCGCTCCCTGCATGAACGTCGTCCGATCGAGGAGGACGCCGCCTATCCCGCGCCGCGCGCCGGGGCCGAAGTAGCGGTCGACCTCGTAGCCATTGTGCGCGCGGCAGCGGAGCTCGATGTTGGCCGCCGTCGTCGGTCCGCCCACCGCGCGTGGGACCACGTGGTGGAACTGCAAGAGCCGCGTTGCCCCGCAGCGATGTCCGTCCGCCGCCACGAACTGGCATCGGCCGCCGTCTCGCGGCATCACCTCCCGCCTGACCGCAGCCGGAATGTAGTCGGAATCCTCGGACTGAGCGTGCGCCTCGCGCGGCCGATCGGTGACGCCGAACTTCCGCCGCTCCAGGTCTTTGATCAACAGGATCAGGGCGCGGTCGACGACCTGCGCGATGTCCCCGCTCGGGATCGCGTGGCTGAGAAGGTCCTGCGCACGCCGTAGCCGGTCACGCGTTTCTTCGCTGGCCGTGAATCGGATCTCGTAGCGGCTCGGCGCCAGCGGCCGAATGACCGCCGGCCGCGCCGGCGCG
>DASTLK010000729.1:0-8974 GCA_035715025.1 Vicinamibacteria bacterium | reverse complement strand
CTCGCCGGCGAGGAAGAATGCCACCCATTCGTTGAGGGAGTGGCCGAAAACGGCGTCGAGCGTCCAGTAGCCGTCGAGGCGCAGCGAGTTGAGGTCGTCGTCGTACTGCGCTGCGCTGAAGCGGGCCTGCACGCCGAAGGTGAAACCGTGGGCATCGTCGTAGCGGAGCTGCGCGCCGCCCTGCCGCCGCGGGACCTGCGGTACCCGCCGGCCCACGAGAGCGGCGTCGGGCGCGGCCAGGACCTTCGCGTCGAGCAACGTGATCCCGGCGGAGAGGATCAGCCGCGGACCCATCCGCGCCTCGGCGTCCGCCTCGATCCCCCGTGAGCGGATCTCGCCGAGGTTGCGCCGCTGCCGGGTGATGAGGCTGGGAGTGGTGGTCAGCGTGACGTTGGCGACGGTGTTGGTCGCGTCCATGCTGAAGGCGGTCCCGCGCAGGGAGACGGAATCGCCGAGGCCGATCAGCACCCCCGCTTCGCGCCCGGTGGCCCGCTCCGCGCTGAGGCCTGCGTTGGCGACGGTGAGGACGTTCCCCACCCGGAAGGGCCGGTAGAGCTCGTTGAGCGTAGGCGCCCGGAAGGCGCGGTAGGCGGAGGCGGTGAGCGACAGGCGACGCGAGACCTTGAAGAGCAGGGAGCCCCGGGGGCTGAAGGCCGTCTCGTCACGGTCGGCCAGCGGCGTCACGGCCGCGCCGGACGTCTGGCGTCCATCGTAGTTGCGCCAGAGATCGAGGCGCACGCCTCCCTGCGCGATCAGCCGCCGGCCGAGGCTCCAGGAATCCTCCCCGAAGAACGCCGTCGTGCTCTGCCGCCCGCCCGCCGTGCTGCTCACGGTGGTCGCGGTCGCGAAGCTGTCCTCGTCGCTGCGGCCCCGGATCCCGCGGCGCTCCGCCCCCAGCACGAGCACGTGACTTCCGAGAGGACGCGTCCATTGCCCCGAGAATCCCGTCGAATGGGCGGGAACGTGCTGGTCGCTGGTCAGCCGCTCCGTGGCCCGGTCCGCGGCCACGGCGCTGAAGGTCTGGTTGTAGTCCTGCCGGCTGAGGTCGAAACGGAAGCGCAGCCCTCCGGTGCCCGTCGGAAGGTCGAGGCCGAGCACGCCCTGGTTGATCGAGGTGTCGTTGTCCTGGAGCTTGGTCCCATTGCCGCGATTCTCGCGGTACGCGCCGACGCGGACGAACGCGCGCCCGGAGCCGATCGCGCGCTCGAGCGCCACGTCGCCGCCGTGGTGGTGCGTGGAGAGGCGGCTGTCTACGGGGCCGCGCAATGCGTCGGGGATCGGTCGGTACCCCGTCGTCGAGAAGACTTCCGTCGCCACCCGGCCGCCCCAACTGCCGCGCCGTCCTCCGGCGAAGAGGGACCCTTCACCGAGGCCTTCCTGGCCCGTGACGAAGTCCGCCTCCAGCCGCGGCACCTCCGTGCCCAGGCGCACCACCTGGACCACGCCCGCGAGGGCGGCGCTGCCATAGAGGTCGGAGGCCCCGCCGCGCAGGACCTCCAGCCGCTCCACGGCCGTCCGCGGCACCCGTCCCCAGTAGACCCAGCCACCGAACGGATCGTTCAGGGGCACGCCGTCCTCCAGGACCAGCGCGCGGCTGGCGCCGCTGCCGGCGAGGCCACGGAACGTCGCGCCCTGCGTCGTGGGATTGGCTCCGCGACTCGGCGTCCGGCGGAACAGGGTGAAGCCGGGCACCTGCCGCAGGGCATCGTCGAGCCCCATGCCCGCGGTCGTCTTGAGATCGGAAGAGGAAAGCACGAGCACGCTCGCGGCCGTGTCGCCGAGGGCCTCGGGCCGGCGCGCCGCCGTCACCGTCACGCGGTCCTGGAAGGCGGCCGACCCCAGCACCAGATCGACGGGCGCGTCGCCGGCGTAGGCGGCGCGCCGCGCCCGCGGGAAGCCGTGCGCCTCGACCGTGACCATGACCAGCTTGGGGCCGGACCAATCGACGGCGAAGTGACCGGCCGCGTCGGTGGACACGCGCGCGGAATCGCCGCCCGCCTCGATGGAGACGACGGCGTTGGCGACGGGCGCGCCGGCGGCGTCGCTCACGGTACCCTGGAGATGCAAGGGCGCGGCGGCGGCCAGGGCGGCGGCGAAAAGGACGATGGCGCTCATCGGCTATGCTTTCACCTTATTGATTGCTTCGCGGTCCTTGTCAACGATCCTCGCTCCGATTGGGACGCACATGATATCCCTCGGCCTCCTTGGAGCCGCCGCTTGATCTTCGAGAGCCAGTCCGCCGTTCGGCAGGGACTGCTCGAAGTGGTGGACGCGATCCGCACGCTCGGCCAGGGACGGTACGCATGCGTGCTGGACCCCGGCGCCATCGTGCTGGAGTCCCCGGAGCCGGCGGACGGGCGGTCCTTCGCGCTGCGGGCGCTCCTCGAAGACCGGCGCGCCGCCATCCTCTCGATCCCGCAGACCCTGGCGGACGAAGGGCCGATGGAAGACGCCTTCGCCGATTGGCACGAGGACCAGTTCCTCCTCGCGTTCCTCAATCAGAGGGTCGCGCTCGTCGTCGCCTGTCCGGATGCGGAGGCGCTGAAAGACCGCGCCACCGCGCTCTGGCCGGTGTGGGCGGACCGCGTGCTGCGGTTCGACGAACGCTATCGGATCGATCCCAAGGGCCGGGGCCTGCTGTTCGGGAGTCCCCGGCTGGATCTGGTCGTCATCGGCAGCATTCATGGAGGTGAGGCATGAGGGCTTTTGCATCGGCGGTCGCGGTGGTGGTGCTGGCGAGTGGTGTCGCCTTCCCGGAGGCGCCGGTGGAGCGCCGCGAGATCCGGCTCGCCAGCCGGCCGGCCACGGACGTCCGCCCGTTCAGCGACGCCGTCCTGGTGGGCCGAACCCTGTACCTGGCGGGCCGGACCGGCGCCGACAAGGACGGCAAGCTGCCCGCGGAGGCGGCCGACGAGGCGCGCGCGGTGATGGACCAGATCAAGGCCGTCCTCGCCCAGGAAGGGATGGCCATGGACGACCTCGCCTACGTTCAGGTGTTCTGCACCGACGTGAAGCTCTACGGCAGCTTCAACGACGTGTACCGGACGTACTTCAAGAAGTTCCCCGCCCGTGCCTTCATCGGGTCCGGGCCGCTCCTCGGCGGCGCCCGCTTCGAGGTGCAGGGGATCGCGGAAAGGCGGTGAAGTGAACATCCGCAACTTCTCCATCATCGCGCACATCGATCACGGCAAGACCACGCTCTCCGACCGCCTGATGGAGAAGACGGGGGCCCTGACCAAGCGGGAGATGAGCGAGCAGTTCCTGGACTCGATGGACCTCGAGAAGGAGCGCGGGATCACCATCAAGCAGCACTCCGTGCGGCTCGAGTACAAGGCGCAGGACGGCCAGGACTACATCCTCAACCTCATCGACACGCCGGGGCACGTCGACTTCGCCTACGAGGTGTCCCGCAGCCTGGCCGCCTGCCAGGGCGCGCTCCTGGTCGTGGACGCGAGCCAGGGCGTGGAAGCGCAGACCCTCGCCAACGCGCACCTCGCCGTGGACGGCGGGCTCGAGATCATCCCCGTCCTCAACAAGATCGACCTGCCCGGAGCGGAGCCGGAGAAGGCCAGGGAGCAGATCGAGAACGTCATCGGCATCGATGCGTCGCACGCGATCTTCGCCTCCGCCAAGCAGGGGATCGGCATCGACGAGATCCTGGAGGCGATCGTGCACCGCATCCCCCCGCCGCAAGGGGACGCCGAAGGCACGCTGCGGGCGCTGGTCTTCGACTCCTGGTTCGATCAGTACCGCGGGGTCGTCATCCTGGTGCACGTCGTGGACGGGAAGCTGGAGCCGAAGATGAAGGTCCGGCTGATGGCTTCCGGCGGAACCCACGAAGTCGAGCAACTGGGCGTGTTCACGCCCAAGTCAGTCCCCGTCGAATCCCTCTCCGCCGGAGAGGTGGGATTCGTCATCGCTGGAATAAAGAAGGTCTCCGACGTGGCCATCGGTGACACCCTGACCGACGACAAGCGTCCGGCGGCGGAGGCCCTGCCCGGGTTCAAGGAGATCAAGCCGATGGTGTTCGCCGGGCTCTACCCGGTGGATGCCGACCAGTACGCGGAGCTGCGGGACGCGCTCGAGAAGCTGCGCCTCAACGACTCGTCGTTCTTCTACGAGCCGGAGACCTCGACCGCGCTCGGTTTCGGCTTCCGCTGCGGGTTCCTCGGCCTCCTCCACATGGAGATCGTGCAGGAACGGCTCGAGCGCGAGTTCAACCTCGAGCTGCTGGTCACCGCGCCTTCCGTGCGCTATCGCGTGCTCAAGACCAACGGGGACACCATCGAGATCGATTCCCCGGCCAAGCTGCCCGATCCCGGCTCCATCGAGGCCGTCGAGGAGCCGATCATCACCGCGACCATCCTCACCAACGACGAGTTCGTGGGACCGATCCTCAAGCTGTGCGAGGAGAAGCGTGGGATCCAGAAGAGCCTCAACTACATCACGACCACGCGCGTGATGATCGAGTACGAGCTCCCGCTGAACGAGATCCTGCTCGACTTCTACGACCGGCTGAAGTCCGCCTCCAAGGGATACGCGTCGCTGGACTACGAGTTCACCGGATACCGGGTCTCGCCGCTCGTGAAGCTGGACGTGCTCGTCAACGGCGAGCCCGTGGACGCGCTCTCGCTCATCGTGCACAAGGAGTCCTCCTTCCCGCGCGGCAAGGCGCTGGTGGAGAAGATGCGCAAGCTGATCCCGCGCCAGATGTTCGAGGTGGCCATCCAGGCCGCCATCGGCTCGCGCGTGATCGCGCGCGAGACGGTCAAGCCCCTGCGCAAGAACGTCATCGCCAAGTGCTACGGGGGAGACATCTCGCGCAAGCGCAAGCTCCTGGAGAAGCAGAAGGATGGCAAGAAGCGGATGAAGCGCGTGGGCCGCGTGGACATCCCGCAGGAGGCCTTCCTGGCCGTGCTGCGCGTCGACGAGTAGCCGTGATCGGAGGTCGCTCGATGAGAGGCAGTCCCGCAAGCCGGGCCGCACGTGCCGGATGTGCAGCGCTGCTCGCCGTCGCGACAGTGCCGGCCACCGTCGCCGCTCAGTCCCCAAGCCCACCGCCCGCCGCCGCCACGGCCCCGGCCGAGGCGCGGCCGAAGCTCTCCGAGGTGAAGCCCATGAGCGAGGACAAACGGGTCAAGGCCGACGATATCGACAAGGTGATGGCGGAAGGCAGTGTGTTCTTCCTCGACGTGCGCGAGCCGAAGGAGCTCGAGGAGTTCGGCAGCTACGAAGGCTACGTGAACATCCCCATGAGCCAGCTCGAGAGCCGTCTCGGCGAGCTCCCGAAGGACCGGCCCATCCTCACCGCCTGACAGGGCGGGGGAAGAGCCGCGCGTGCCGCGGCCATGCTCGAGAAGAACGGGTTCAAGATCGCCGGGTTCTGCGGCCTGAAGGATTACAAGGGCGGCAAGCTCAAGCCGGCTAGAACAGCACCCTCGTCCGGATCGTCCCCTCGATCGCGCTGAGCGACTTCAGGGCGGCGCGGCTCGAACGCTCGTTGGCCTCCACGTCGATCACGACGTAGCCGATGTGGGCGTTGGTCATCAGGTACTCGCCGCTGATGTTGATGCGGTTCTTCGAGAACACGCCGTTGATGCGGCTCAGCACCCCGGGCACGTTCTTGTGGATGTGCAGCAGGCGATGGCTACGCGGGTGCTCGGGCAGCGCCACCTCCGGGAAGTTCACCGCGGACAGCGTGGAGCCGTTGTCGCTGTAGCGCACGAGCTTCTCCGAGACCTCGGTGCCGATGTTGGCCTGGGCCTCGAGCGTGGAGCCCGCGATGTGCGGGGTCAGGATGACGTTGTCGAACCGGCGCAGCGGAGACAGGAACTCCTGGTCGTTGCCCTCCGGTTCCACGGGGAAGACGTCGAAGGCGGCACCCGCGAGCTGCCGCGTCTCCAGGGCTTCCGCGGCCGCGTCGATGTCGACGACGGTGCCGCGCGAGGCGTTGATGAACTTGGCGCCCTTCTTCATGCGCGCGAACTGCCGGCGGCCCATCATGCCCTGCGTGAGCGGGGTCTCGGGGACGTGGAGGGTGACGACGTCCGCCACCTCGAGCAGCTCGTCCAGGCTCGGCATCATGCGGGCGTTGCCCAGGGGCAGCTTGGTCACGATGTCGTAGAAGCAGACGTCCATCCCCAGCGCTTCCGCCATCACCGAGAGCTGGGTGCCGATGTTGCCGTAGCCCACGATCCCCAGCGTCTTGCCCCGCACCTCGCGCGCGTCGTCCGCGGACTTGGCCCACACCCCCCGATGCAGCAGGGCGTTCTTGGCCGGGATGCCGCGGAGCAGGAAGATGATCTCGGCCAGCACGAGCTCCGCGACCGAGCGCGTGTTCGAGAAGGGGGCGTTGAAGACGGGGATCCCGCGCATCATGGCCGCGTCGAGGTCGATCTGGTTGGTGCCGATGCAGAAGGCGCCCACCGACATCAGCTTCGGCGCGGCCGCGATCGCGTCCGCGGTCAGGCGCGTGCGCGAGCGGATGCCCACGAAGTAGGCCTCGGCGACCGCGGCCCTCAGCTCGTCGCCGGCCAGCGCCTTCTTGTGCCGCTCGATCGTGGTGTAGCCGTGCCGCTTGAAGTTCTCGACCGCGCGGTCGTGCACGCCCTCCAGCAGGACGATCTTCATGCGCGACTTCGCGAAGGACGTGCTCAAGGTTGTCTCCCTCTGCTTCCAGGCTATCCGATGCCACCCCACGTGTCCCCGTGCGGTGGTCGCGCTATCCTCGTGCAATGACCGTACGTGATCAGGGCGAGATGGAGAAGACGGTCGTCGCGGAGCTGTCCGCCCTCCTCGGTCCGGAGGCCGTCGTCATCGAGCCGCACGAGCTGGCCCGCTACGAGCAGGGCTGGCGTTACGGCCGCGGCACCGCCCTGGCCGCGGTCCGGCCCGGCAGCACGGAGGAGGTCTCGCGCGTGCTCGCCTTCGCCGCCGCCCGGGGCATCCGCGTCGTGCCGCAGGGAGCGAACACGGGCCTGGTGGGCGCGTCCACCCCGGACGCCACCGGGAGCATGCTCGTGCTCAGCCTGGAGCGCCTCTCCCGTCTGCTCGAGATCGACCCCGTCGATCGCACGGTCGTCGCCGGGGGCGGCGTCCTGCTCAGCCAGCTCGACGCCGCGCTGGCGGAGCAGGGCCTCCTGTTTCCCATCGACCTCGGCGCCGATCCCACCGTGGGCGGCATGGTGGCCACCAACGCCGCCGGTACGCGCGTCCTGCGCTACGGGGACGTGCGCCAGAACCTGCTCGGGGTCGAGGTCGTCCTCGCGGACGGCACCGTCCTCGACCTCATGGCCGCCCTGCGCAAGAACAACACGGGCCTGGACGCGAAACAGCTCTTCGTCGGGACCTCCGGCGTGTTCGGCGTCGTGACCCGGGCCGTCCTGCGCGTCGTTCCGCGGCCGGCCCAGCGGGCGACGGCGCTGGTGGGGACGGGGAGCGGCGCGACCGTGCTCCAGCTCTTGTCCCACCTGGAGCGCGGGCTCGGCGACGTCCTCACCGCCTTCGAGGTCGTGAGCGCGGACGCTCTTGCGCCGGTGTTCCGGTACCAGCCGCGGCTGCGCAATCCGTTCGGAGCCGCGCTGCCGCCCTACACCGTGCTGGTCGAGCTGTCGACCACGCTGCCCGCCGAGCGGATCTCGCTCGACGACCTCCTCGAGTCCACGCTGGGAGCCCTGCTCGAAGGCGAAGCGGGCGAAGGCATCACCGACATCTTCCCCGGCAGGCCCAGCGACCTCTGGGACGTGCGCCACCACGTCTCCGAGAGCCACCGTCACGAGGGCGAAGTGCTGGGCTTCGACATCAGCGTCCCGCGCTCCTCGATGGCCGCCTTCGTGGACGCGGCCCGCGCGCTCGTCGCCGCCGAGTACCCTTTCATCCGGGTCTGCGACTTCGGCCATTGGGGGGACGGCGGCGTGCACCTGAACCTGGTATGGAAGAAGGACGAGGCCGCCCGGGAGACGCCGGAGCTGAAGGCCGAGCTGCAGCCGCGGATCTACGAGCTCGCGGTCACGCGCTTCCGGGGCAGCTTCAGCGCGGAGCACGGCGTGGGCCCGCACAACCAGGCCTTCTACGACCGGTACACGCCCGCCCTCGTCCAGGACGTCTGCCGCACCCTCAAGGCCCGGCTCGATCCGCAAGGGCTGCTGGGGACCACGCGCCTCGGCTGAAACGGGCTAAAATGGCGCCTCATGGCGTCCGCCCCTCCGTCCTCCTCCACCTTCAAGAAATCCGTCGCGCGCGAGTACCTCGAATCGCTCGTGGTGGCCTTCATCCTGGCGACGTTCATCCGCACGTTCATCGTGCAGGCGTTCAAGATCCCGACCGGCTCCATGGAGACGAACCTGCTCATCGGCGACCACCTGCTCGTCAACAAGGTCGTGTATTCGCCGTCCCTGGTGTCGGCCGAGGACCGACTCCTGGCCAAAAAGCCGATCCAGCGCGGGCACGTCGTGGTCTTCAAGTATCCGGAAGAGCCCACGCGCGACTTCATCAAGCGCGTGATCGGCCTGCCCGGCGAGAAGGTGGAGATCCGCGAGAAGGTCGTCTACATCGACGGCAGGGCGCTCGACGAGCCGTACGTCCACTTCCTGGAGCCGCCGTTGCGTCCCGGCGACCCGGAGTTCGGGCTCCGCATCGAGGGCCGCGGCGACAATTGGGGGCCGGAAGTGGTGCCCCCGGGCAAGCTGTTCGTCCTGGGCGACAATCGCGACAATAGCAAGGACAGCCGCTACTGGGGCTTCCTGCCCATCGACCAGGTCAAAGGGCGCGCCCTGATGGTGTACTGGTCCTACGAGGCCTCCCGTGAGGAGTACCGTCGCACGGGGATGGACTGGGTGCGGGACACGCTGGCCGCGTTCGGGAAGACGCGGTGGCGTCGCTTCTTCCATCTGATCCGCTGAGAGGTAAATCGATGTTGCGATCCGAGAGCGAGAAGGGCGAGGGGAGGCTGGGCAGCATCATCTGGCTGCTGATC
>DASTLK010000728.1:0-3836 GCA_035715025.1 Vicinamibacteria bacterium | reverse complement strand
GTCCTCCTGGAGTGACCCGCCGCTTTCCCCTGGGCCCGCCATGAAACGCCGCTCCCTCGTCCTCGTCGTCCTCGCCGTCGCCCTTGGCGCGGCCCTCCTGCGCGTGCCGGTTTGGACGGCCCAGATGCTTTCCGACCGTCTGGCCCGCGTCTTCCACCGGACGGTCTCGATCGGCGCCGTCCGCTACCACCTGGTGCCCCTGCAGGTGGAGGTGACGGACCTGCGGATCGCCGGCGCCACTCCCGCCGACGAGCCCTTCCTGGAAGTCCCGCGCCTGGCCGTGACGCCGTCGCTCGCCCCGCTCTTCGATCGCCGCCTGGTCCTCACCCGGGTCGTGGTCGAGCGCCCGCGCGTCCGCGTGCGCGCGTTCAAGGGAGGGGGCGACGACCTTCCGCACATCACCTTCGGAGGGCCCGGACGCGAAGTGCAGATCCGGCGCCTCATCGTCGCGGGGGGCGAGCTGGAGCTGGACCACCAGCGCGTGCCCCTCGACCTGGAGCTGCCGGACGTCGGTGGCCGGCTCAACCAGCGGCGACCCGGAGTACTGGCGGGCACGTTCTCCTTCGGACCCGGGCCCGCGCGCTTCGGCTCCGCGCCCCCCCTCTCCCTCAGCACGAAGATGGACCTGGCCCTGGAAGGCCCCAACGTCACCATCGAGTCCGGCACCCTCACGGGCGACCGCACCGACCTCACCTATCGCGGCCGCGTCTCGCTCTCCCCGCACCTCGGCGCGGAGCTGGGCGTGACGGGTGAGGTGGACCTCGCCATCCTCGACCGTCACGTGCTGGCCAGCGACCTCGGACTCGAGGGGCACGGGCAGTTCCGGGGGACGGTGCGCCTCGATCAAGGACGACTGCGCGTGGCCGGCCGCCTGGACGGCACGCGGGGATCGTTCAACGGCGTCGCCGTGCCGCGCTACGCGGGCGAGGTGAGCTGGGACGAGAAGGGCATTCGCGTGCGCGGGCTGGAAGCGTCGCTGCTCGGGGGAACCGGGAAGTTCGAGATCGAGGTGCCGCCGGCGCCGGGCGAAGCGCGCGTGGACGCGCAGCTCGAAGGCATCGACGCGGAGGAGGCGGCCAGCCATCTGTTCGACATCGGCAAGGCCGGCGTGGGGGCGGGGGCGACGGGCGAGGTGTCGGTGCGCTGGCCGCGCGGCCAGCGGCGGGCCCTGAGCGGTCGCGCCGCCCTCGACTTCGCGCCGCGTGCGGACGGACGCACCCCGCTCACCGGCCGCCTGGTGTGGCGCGCCCACGAAGGGGGCCAGTTCGTGGAGGAGGCGCAGCTGCAGACCCCCGGCGCGCAAGCCCAACTCGAGGGGCCCGTCACCATCGACCGGAAGACGGACCTCGAGGTCGAGGCGCGCAGCAACGACCTCGCGGCCACCGACGAGCTTCTCGTGCGCGTCCGGCGCGCACTGGGCGCGCGCGCCGCCGCGCCGGCCGGTCTCAGCGGCGCCGGCGTCTTCCAGGGCCGCTGGCGCGGTCCGCTCGCCGCTCCCGTCTTCGAGGGTCGCTTCACCGGGGAGGACGTGGCCTACCTGGGCGTGCGTTGGGGTCACGCGGAGTGGGTGGGGGCATTCGATGCGCGCGAAGTACGCCCGCATTCCCTCGTCCTGCGCCGGCCCGGCGGCGAGCTCTGGGTGGACGGGCGCGTGCAGACGGGCGACCTCGGCGACGAGGACGGGATCGACGCGCGCGTGCGCATCGTGAACTGGCCCGCGCCCGACCTCGTCAAGGCCCTGGGCTGGGAGGTCGAGGTGCAGGGCCTCGTCTCCGGAGAGGCCACCCTCACCGGCCGGCGCAGCGACGCGCACGGCGCCGTGCACCTCGCGAGCGCCTCCGGCCGCTACTACGGCGTGCCCTACGAGGACCTCGACCTGCGCGCCGCCCTCCACGGCCGCGTCACCGAAGTGACTGCGGGCCGGGCGCGGGTCGGCGGCGGGGGCGTGGATTTCGCGGGCACGGTCACCGACGACGGCATCTATGACGGCCGCGCCCATGCGGAGGACCTCGACGTGGGCGCGCTCGTTCCCGCCACGTCCTCCGCCCTGCGCTGGGGCGGCCGCGTTTCGGGATCCGTCCTGCTGCAGGGCACCCTGGCCCGGCCGCGCGTCGAAGGCGAGCTCAGCGCCGCGCGGTTGTTCCTGGGGGACGAGGGGGTGGGAGCGCTGGAGGGGCGGATCGTCGGCACGGGCGACGGCCGGGTGGCGGTGGACGCGCGCTGTCGGTCGCCGCGCGTGGACCTGGCCGTCCAGGGCAGCGTCGGCGCGGCCTCCCCCTACGAGTCGGACCTGACGCTCACCGCCGAGCAGACGAGCCTCGACCCGTTCGCGCGCGTGGTGGCCGACGTTCCCGCGGCCATCGGCATGGTGGCCTCCGGTGCGCTTCATCTTCGCGGCCCGCTCGCCACGCCGCGCGCGCTCACGGCCGAGGCGGACGTCCGCGACCTGCTGGTGTCCCTGCCCGAATATCCGGTCAAGAACCGCGCCCCCCTCCACCTGCGCTTCGCGGACGGCGCCCTCGAAGTGCGGCGCCTGGAGCTCTCCGGGGAAGGGACCGACCTCGCCGTGGCCGGCACCGCGGCCCTCCTCGGAGAGGGCGCCCTCGACCTCACGGTGCGCGGCAGCGCCGACCTGCGCGCCCTCTCCCTCGTGAGCACCGAGCTGCGCGGCCGCGGGTCGGCGCGGGTCGAGGTCGCGGTCTCCGGAACGCGCGCGGTGCCCGTCGTGGACGGCACGCTCGACCTCGAGGGAGCGGGCGTGCGTCTGCGCGGCTTCCCCCACGGCGTGGAGGACGTGCGCGGCCGCGTCCTCTTCAGCGGGCACAACGCCCACTTCTCGGGGGTGACGGGCACCGTAGGCGGGGGCCCGGTGGAGCTGGAGGGGCAGGCCGCCTACGCCCGGGGCCGGCTCGCGTCGTTCGATGTCCAGGCCACCGGCCGCGCGATTGCGCTGCGGTATCCCGAAGGTCTGCGCAGCGTCCTCGATGCCGACCTGCGCTACTTCGGCGACGGAGCGCAGCAGTGGCTCACCGGGAAGGTGGCGGTGAAGGACGCGGTCTGGACCCGCCGGTACGACGTGGCTTCGGAGCTGCTCGCGTCCGCCGGGCCCGCGGCGGAGGCCAGCCTCGGGGGCGGCGTGCGCTACGACGTCAAGGTCGACGCGCCCGGCACGCTCAAGATCGACAACAACCTGGCCACGCTCCAGGCGCGCGCCGATCTGACCCTGCAAGGCAGCTACGACGCGCCCGTGGTGCTTGGGCGCGTGGAGATCGACCGCGGGCGCGTCTACTTCCAGGGCAACACGTACACCGTCCGCCGCGGCACGATCGATTTCACCAACCCGCAGAAGATCGATCCCCTTTTCGACGTCGAGGCCGAGACCCGCGTCCAGTCCTACAACGTGACCCTGAAGGTGAACGGCACCCTCGAGCGCGTGTATCCCACCCTCAGCTCGGACCCGCCCTTGAGCACGGTCGGGATCCTCGGTCTCCTGGCCGGTCTGGAAGAGAGCCAGGTGGAGGTCGCGCAACAGGTCCAGGGCCGCGTCGACAGGCTGGCCGGGCAGGGCGCGGCCACGCTCGCCGCGGGCAAGCTCTCCGAGCAGATGGGGCTGGAGAAGGGCGCCGCCCGCCTCGGGCTCAATCGCTTCTCCATCGACCCCAACTTCCTGCGCGGGGAAGGCGCCCCCTCGACGGCGCGCATGACGCTGGGCAAGCGCATCACCCCCGACCTCAACGTCGTGTACTCGCAGGACCTGACCGGCAGCGAGGAACGGCTGGTGGCCGTCGAGTACACCCTGTCCGACCGTCTCTCCGTCCTCCTCACGCAGTCCCAGA
>DASTLK010000727.1:0-9891 GCA_035715025.1 Vicinamibacteria bacterium | reverse complement strand
GGATCACCGCCGGTCCCCTGCGCCGCCGTGCCCGCGCCCTGCGCCGCCTGCACGACGGGGTGGCGGTGGGTGTCGGCACCGTGCTCGCGGACGACCCCCTGCTCCTCCCCCAGCCGCGGACGCGGCGACCGTTCCATCGCGTGGTCTTCGACTCGCGGCTGCGCACGCCCCTGGGGAGCCGGCTCGTGTCCAGCGCGCGCGACTCGCCTCTTTGGATCGTGACCACGGAGGCGGCGGCCGGACGCCAGGCGCTGGAGGCGCGCGGCGTGCGTGTGTTGGCCGCGCCGGCGCAGGACGGACACGTCGACCTCGCGTGGGCCCTGGCCGCGCTGCGGGCGGAGGGCCTGTGGAGCCTCATGGTCGAAGGAGGCTCCGACCTGCTCGGCGCCCTGCTCGCCGCCCGCCTGTTCGACCAGGTGGCGCTGTTCCGGGCGCCGTTGCTCCTGGGGGGACGGGAGAGCCGGCCCGCGTTCGGGGGGCCGGATCCGGCCCGGCTCTCCGACGGCGTGCGTCTCACTGCGCACAGCCCGATCGTCCGGCCGCGCAGCGGGGCGGTCTCGCCAGCGGCCGCGGCCGACGGCGCGTACGAGATCTGGTACCCGGCGGGTGTACGGTATGGCAGGACGCGGTAGCGGACCATGTTCACGGGCATCGTCGAGGAAGTCGGAGAGGTCGAGGCGGCGGTCCGGCGCCACGACGTGCTCGCCGTCCGCATTCGGGCCCGCGCGGTCACGGCCGGGCTGCCGCGCGGCGGCTCGATCGCCGTCGATGGCTGCTGCCTGACCGCGGTGGAAACGGACGGCGACGGCTTCGCCTGCGATCTCACGGCGGAGACCCTGGACCGAACGGCGTTCGCCCAGAGACTGGTCCCGGGCGCGCTCGTGAACCTCGAGCGGCCGATGCGGGCGGACGGGCGCTTCGACGGGCACATCGTCCAGGGACACGTGGACGGGGTGGGGGAGATCCTCGGCCTCGAGCGCTCGGGAGAGGCCGCCGCGCTGAGCGTCGCCGTCCCCCCCCACCTCGAGCGCTACCTCGTCGAGAAGGGCTCGATCGCCGTGGACGGGATCTCTCTGACCGTGGCCGGCCTCCGGCCGGGCGGTTTCTCCGTCGCCGTCATCCCGTATACACTGGACCATACGAATCTCCGGGCGGCGCGTCCGGGCGACCGGGTGAACCTGGAGATCGACGTGATCGCCAAATACGTCGAGAGGCTGATCGCACCCGCGTCCTCCCGCGCGTAGCGCCCGCCCCGATAAGAGGTCCCATGCCGTTCGCGAGCATCCCCGACGCCATCGACGACATCCGGCAGGGCCGGATGGTGGTGGTCGTGGACGACGAGGACCGCGAGAACGAGGGCGACCTCACCATCGCCGCGGAGAAGGTCACCCCCGAGGTCATCAACTTCATGGCCCGCTATGGGCGCGGCCTCATCTGCCTGCCCATGACGGGGGAGCGCCTGGACGAGCTGCGCATCCCGCTCATGGTGCGCGACGAGCAGAACGACGCGAAGTTCGGCACCGCGTTCTGCGTGCCCATCGAAGCCAAGCAGGGCACCACGACCGGCATCTCCGCCGGCGATCGCGCGCGGACCGTGCTGACCGCCATCGACCCGGGGACCAAGCCGGGCGACCTGGCCCGTCCCGGCCACATGTTCCCGCTGCGCGCCGTGGACGGGGGCGTGCTCGTGCGCGCGGGCCAGACGGAGGCGGCGGTGGACCTGGCGCGCCTGGCCGGCCTCTACCCGGCGGGCGTGATCTGCGAGGTGATGGACGAGGACGGCACCATGGCCCGCGGTCCGCGTCTGGTGGCCGTGTGCCGCCAGCACGGCCTGAAGCTGGTCACGATCAAGGACCTCATCCAGCATCGGATGCGCACCGAGCGCCTGGTGCGGAAGATCGTCGAGACCGATCTCCCCACCGGCTACGGTCCCTTCCGCATCCACGCCTTCGAGAGCGGCATCGACGGCCAGCATCACGTCGCCCTCGTGATGGGCGACTTGAGCGTCGGGGACGAGCCCGCTCTCGTGCGCGTGCACTCGCAGTGCCTGACCGGCGACATCTTCGCGTCCTCGCGCTGCGACTGCGGCGACCAGCTGCACAAGGCGCTCGAGATGATCAGCCAGGCCGGCCGGGGCGTCCTGCTGTACTTGCGACAAGAGGGGCGCGGCATCGGTCTCGTCCACAAGCTGATGGCCTATCAGCTCCAGGACCAGGGCCAGGACACGGTCGAGGCCAACGAGACGCTCGGCTTCAAGCCCGACCAGCGCGACTACGGCATCGGCGCGCAGATCCTGGTCGAGCTGGGGGTCAAGAAGATGCGCATCCTCACGAACAATCCCCGGAAGTTCGTCGGCCTCGAAGGCTACGGCCTCGAGGTCGTGGGCCGCCTGCCCATCGAGATCCCGGCCTCCGATGCGAACCGGCGGTACCTGAAGACGAAGAAGGAAAAGCTCGGCCACATCCTGCGGAGCGTGTGAAGCGTGATTCAACAGTCTCTGCGCTCGTCGGCCATCTTCCGCGACCTCGACGACGAGGAGCTCGCGCACGTGCTCATGGTGGGGATGCAGAAGCGTTATGCGCAGGAGGCCGTCATCCTCACGGAGGGCACACCGGGCGGCCAGCTCCACGTGATCAACGAGGGCCGGGTGCGCATCAGCAAGGTGGTACCGGGCGTCGGGGAAGAAGCGCTCACCATCCTCGGCCCCGGCGATTTCTTCGGCGAGGTCGAGTTCTTCGACGGTGGCCCCGCCTCCGCCCACGCCATCGCCCACTCGGACTGCGAGGTCTTCGCCATCCCCCACCAGGAGGTGCAGGCGATCATGGACACGCGTCCCGCGCTGGCGGCCAAGTTCCTCTGGGCCTTCAGCCGGACCCTTGCCACCCGCCTCCGGGAGTCCAACCAGAAGATCTCCAGCCTCTTCGCCATCGCCCGCGAGTTCTAGGGGCAAAACGGACGTTCCCGTACGTTTGGCGATGTCGGTTAACCTGCTCATCTGTCGTGAGTTTTTGACAACTCCGGCCGCGATCCCATAAAATCAACCGTTACTTTGCTTTCAGACGGTGGCAAAGGTGCGCGGTGGACTGCGCCCGCGCCGCTGCCGGGAGGATTTCGCCGCCGTGTTCGACGCTCTCAGCGACAAGCTCGAAGGGGTGTTCCGCACCCTCCGCGGGCAGGGGTCCCTGACCGTGTCGGACGTGGACGCCGCCCTGCGCGAGATCCGCCTGGCCCTGCTCGAGGCGGACGTCCATTTCAAGGTCGCGAAGCAGTTCCTCGACCGGGTCCGCGTGAAGGCGACGGGCCAGGAAGTCCTCAAGAGCCTGACTCCCGCCCAGGCCGTCATCCGGATCGTACGCGACGAGATGGTCGAGCTCCTCGGTGGCGAAGAGCCGCCCCGGCTGCAGACTTCATCCCGCCTGCCTTCGGTCGTCCTGATGGCCGGCCTGCAGGGCTCGGGCAAGACGACGACCTCGGCCAAGCTCGGGGCCTGGCTCGCCAAGTCGGGCCACCATCCGCTGCTCGTCTCCACCGACGTCTACCGTCCGGCCGCACGTGAGCAGCTGCGCACCTACGCGACGAGCGCCGGCCTCAAGGTCCACCATCCCGCCGATCTGGATCAGCCGGTCGCCATCCTGCGCTCCGCTCTCGACGAAGCGCGGGCCGTCGGTCACGAGTTCGTCATCGTCGACACCGCCGGCCGCCTGCACATCGACGACGAGCTGATGACGGAGCTGCAGCAGCTCAAGGCCATCGCGCAGCCCAGCGAAGTGCTCTACGTCGCGGACGCCATGACGGGTCAGGATGCGGTGAAGAGCGCGGAGGAGTTCCACCGCCGCATCGGCATCACCGGCATCGTGCTCAGCAAGCTCGACGGCGACGCGCGCGGAGGCGCCGCGCTGTCCGCGGCCGCGGTCACGGGCACGCCCGTGAAGTTCGCGGGCGTGGGCGAGCGCGTCGACGAGTTCGAGCTGTTCCAGCCCGCGCGCATGGCGGGCCGCATCCTCGGCATGGGCGACGTGCTGGGCCTCATCGAGAAGGCCGAGCAGCACGTCGACCGCGAGAAGGCCGAGGAGATGGTCCGCAAGCTCCGCCGGTCCGAGTTCACCCTCGACGACTACAAGGAGCAGCTCGGGCAGGTCCGCAAGATGGGGTCGCTCGACCAGGTGCTGGCCATGATCCCGGGCATCGGGAGCAAGGCCAGGGACGTGGACACGGCGGCGGGCGAGCGGGAGCTGCGCCGGCACGTGGCCATCATCGATTCCATGACGCCCGTGGAGCGGCGCGAGCCGTCGGTCATCAACGGCAGCCGGCGCAAGCGCATCGCCAAGGGGAGCGGGACGACGGTGGAAGACGTCAATCGCCTGCTCAAGCAGTACGTGCAGGCGCGGAAGATGATGAAGCAGTTCGGCGGTGGCGGCGCCAAGATGCTCAAGAAGCTGGCGGGGAGGATGCCACCGCAATTCAGGTAGGGAGTTGGGCCCACGGTGGCACGTAGAGCACGACGGCGCCGCGAAGCGGTGGCGGCGTGCGAGGGGGGTTTCAGGGGGGGCCGCAGCCAAACAGCCCGGTGGTGGCCGCAGTACGAACACCCATCGGGATGATGTGTGAGTGCCCCCCCTGACTTAACAAGCCGTCACGGAGAAGAGAGAACAGATGCTGTCGATTCGATTGAGACGAGCCGGAACGACGAAGAAGCCGCACTACCGCGTCGTGGTGGCGGATTCGCGCGCGTGGCGCGACGGGCGCTTCGTCGAGGTGCTGGGCCACTACGATCCGCGGAAGGACCCCGCGGTCGTGAAGATCGACGCCGCGCGCGCGCAGTACTGGATCGGCAAGGGCGCGCAGCCGAGCGACACCGTGCGCAGCCTGCTCAAGCAGCAGGACGAAGCGACGAAGGCGACGGCGGCCAAGTAGGCGGCATGAGGGAGCTGCTGGAGGCGCTGGCCCGGGAGCTGGTCGAAGAGCCGGGCCGGGTGCGCGTCGAGGAGTGGACCGAGGACGGGGTCGTGCACCTCGACCTGGAGGTCGCTCCCGACGATCGCGGACGGGTGATCGGCCGCCAGGGTCGGACCGCGGACGCGCTGCGGACGCTTCTGGAGGCCGTCGGGCGGCGCCGGGGGATCGAGTGCGACATGGAGGTCGTGGATTGAATATCTACGACGACATGATCACGATCGGCGTCGTCGTGAAACCGCAAGGCCGGAGGGGAGAGGTGCTCGTCGCGCCCCTGTCCGACCGCCCGGACCGGTTCACGACGCTGCAGCGCGTGTACGTCCCCGTGCCCGGCAGCGGCGGCGCGCGCGCCGTGACCGTCACCCATCGGTGGCCGCACAAGGGTCGAATCGTCCTCAAGCTCGCGGGAGTCGACTCCATCGACGAGGCCGAGCGCTATCGAGGCATCGAGCTGCGCATCGGCGAGGACGAGGTGGAGACACTGCCCGCGGGTTCCTACTATCACTACCAGCTCAAGGGCCTGAAGGTCGAAGACCCCGCGGGCCGGCCGCTGGGCACGGCCGCCGACGTGCTGGTGACGGGCGGGGAAGCTCCGGTCCTCGTCGTGCGCGGCGCCGAGGGCGGTGAGGTGCTCATCCCGATGGCGGAGGCGTTCATCCGCCAGGTGGATCTGGAACACGGACGGATCGTGGCCGTCCGTCCGGAGATGGCGGACGCCAAGCCATGACGGCGCGCTGGGGTTGGGGAATCGACGAATGATCAAGATCGACGTCGTCACCATATTCCCCCGCATGCTCCAGGCGCCCCTGGAGGACGGGATCGTCCATCGCGCGATCGAAGCGGGTCTCGTCTCCATCGGCGTCCACGATCTCCGCGCGTTCACGGACGATCGCCATCGCTGCGTGGACGATCAGCCGTTCGGCGGCGGGCCGGGCATGGTGATGAAGGCGGAGCCCTTCCTGCGCGCGGTGGGCACCCTGACGGCGGCGGAGCCGGCGGCACCGCGCGCGGTCGTGCTGCTCTCGCCGCGGGGCCAGCGTTTCGACCAGGCGATGGCGGAGCGGCTGAGCCGCCTCGACCACGTGGTGCTCCTGTGCGGGCGCTACGAAGGGATCGACGAGCGCGTCCGCGAGACCCTGGGCGCGGAGGAGGTCAGCCTGGGCGACTTCGTGCTGACGGGCGGCGAGGTCGCGGCCCTGGCCGTGATCGAAGCCGCCGTGCGCCTCCTCCCGGGGGCGCTGGGAGACGAGGGCTCGGCCCAGGCCGACTCGTTCTCCGACGGGCTGCTCGACTTCCCGCACTACACGCGGCCGTCGGAAGTGCGTGGGCATCGGGTACCGGACGTGCTGCTCTCCGGCGACCACGGGAAGATCGGACGCTGGCGGAGGAAGGAAGCGCTGCGGGCCACGCGGGCCCGCCGGCCCGACCTCCTCGCGCGCGCGCCGCTGAGCGCCGAGGACCAGTCGCTCCTGCGCGAGCTGGAGAGCGAAGAATTCGAAGTGGCCGCGAGCAAGTCCTAAGGAAGAGGAAAATGAATCCGATCGACAGTATCGAAGCTGGAGACCTCAAGAAGGGCCTTCCCCGCCTGACGTCGGGCGACACCGTGCGCGTGCACGTGCGGGTCAAGGAGAGCTCCGTCAAGGAGGAGATCAAGGGCAAGCCCAAGGAAACCGAGCGCGAGCGCGTCCAGGTCTTCGAGGGCATCGTCATCGGCCTGCGCGGCGCGGGCGCGCGCGCGACCATGACCGTGCGCAAGGTCTCGTTCGGCCAGGGCGTGGAGAGGATCTTCCCGTTGCACGCGAAGACGATCGAGAAGATCGAAGTCGTCAAGCACGCGCAGGTGCGCCGGGCCAAGCTCTACTATCTCCGCGACCTGAAGGGCAAGGCCGGACGCATGAAGGAGCGCCGCACGAACACGCCGGAAGCCTAGGGTACGCGGCACGGACACCGCCGGACTGGGTAGGCCCACTGGCAGCGAGCGCCGGATTCACGCCGGCGCCAGCGGGTGGGGGGTAGCCGAATTGCCGAAGGGGTTCGAATGGCTTCGGAGAGACCGCGACGCGGCCGCAAGCCACTCGTCTACGATGGCGAGGAGCTGCGGTGCACCTGGCGGTTCGAGGAGGAGGCTCGCGCGGAGGGCCGCCTGGCCGTGGCGGGCATGGACGAGGTCGGCCGCGGCGCGCTCTGCGGCCCCGTGGTGGCCTGCGTGGTGATCCTCGGAGACGGCTTCGACACCGACGGCATCGACGACTCCAAGCGCCTCACCGCCCTCCAGCGCGAGGCGCTGTCCTTGCGGATCCGGGCCAAGGCGCGCGCGTTCTCCGTCGGTGTCGCCGACCCGAAGGAGATCGACCGCCTCAACATCCTGCGCGCCACCTACGTGGCCATGCAGCGGGCCATCGCGGGGCTGGCCGTCCCTCCCGACCTCATCCTCGTGGATGCCCTGGAGGTGCCCGGCGTGGCCGTGAAGCAGAAGCCGATCGTGAAGGGCGACGCCCTCAGCGTCTCCATCGCCGCCGCCTCCGTGGTGGCCAAGGTGGAGCGCGACGCGATGATGCGCGAGTACGACCAGCGCTATCCGGGCTACGGCCTGGGACACAACATGGGCTATGCCGCCGACGACCACCGCGAGGCCCTGCGCCGGATGGGTCCTTCCGAGATCCACCGGCGATCTTTCCACGGGACGCAGCGGTGGTTATTCTAGGCGTGCGGGCCGCCGCGGAGGGCGCGACGCGGGACGTGACCACAGGGTGACCGAGGAGTAGGGTGGCCAAGATCAATCCGGTCAAAGTCAAACAGGACGCGGAGAAGTTCGAGAAGGCGGGCAAGCTGCCGGAGGCCATCGCTCTCTTCAAGCAGGTCATCGACGACAACCCCCGCGACTGGAACGTCATCAACAAGGTCGGCGACCTCTACGCCAAGCTCAACAAGTTCAAGGACGCGGCGGACTACTACGCGAAGGTGGCCGACTTCTACGCGAAGGACGGCTTCCACCTCAAGGCCATCGCGATCTGGAAGAAGATCAACAAGCTCGACGCGACGTCCCTCGATCCCTACCTGAACCTGGCCGAGCTCTACGCCAAGCAGGGCCTCATGATGGAGGCCAAGAGCCAGTACCAGTACGTGGTCGACGAGTACATCAAGCGCAGCAAGATGCGCGAGGCCGGCGATGTCCTCAAGAAGATGGCGGACATCGACCCCAGCGACCTCAAGATCCGGAGCAAGCTCGCCGACCTCTACACGCGGGAAGGGAACTCCGCCAAGGCGGTCGAGGAGCACGTGGCCATCGCCGAGGAGCTCTCCAAGAAGGGCCACCTCGCCGAGGCGCTGCAGGTCCTCGAGAAGGGCCTCAAGATCGACGCCAAGAACGGCCGCCTGCGCCTCGAGCTCGGACGCATCCACGTCCTCCAGAAGAACTACGACAAGGCGATCCAGTACCTGGAAGCCGCGGTCGAAAGCAGCCCCAACGACGTGGACGCCATGGGCCGGCTGGGCGAGGCCTACCTCGGGTCGAAGCGGATCGCGGAGGCGGAGGGCCTCTTCCAGCGGCTGCTCGAGATCAACCCCGGCGACGAAGACACCCGCGTGCAGATGGCGAAGGTGTCGCTGCAGCAGGGGAACGTCGACCGCGCCTTTGCGGAGCTCGAACCCCTGGTCGAGAAGCTGGTGCAGCGCCGCGACCACGACCGCGCGGCGTCGCTCCTGCAGCAGATCGTGCAGAAGAGTCCCTCGCACGTAAAGACGCTCACCCGCCTGGTCGAGGTGTACCAGCAGTTCCAGAACGAATCGAGCCTCCTCGCCACGTACTCGCAGCTCACCGAGGCCTACATCCAGCAGGGCCAGCACTCGGAAGCCGCCTCCGTGCTCGAGATCCTCGTGCAGCGCGAGCCGGCCAACGCGCAGCACAAGACCAAGCTGCAGTTCGTCCGCGGCAAGCTGGGCGGCGCCGCGCCGAGCGCGCCCGCCGGCGCCCCTCCCGAGCTGATGGAGGAGGAGTTCGATCTCATGTCGGCGGACGAGGCCCCCGCCCCCGCCCCCGCGCCGCCTCCGGCCGCCGCCGCGCGTGCGGCCACTCCCGCCTCCGCCCCCCCGCGCGCCGCCGCCGCCCCCCCGGCCGCCCGGTCGGCGGTGCCGGCACGGCCGGTCATCCAGCCGACCGGACCCCTGAGCGACCAGGACCGCGAGTTCATCGACGAGCATCTCGCCGAAGGCAAGGTGTTCCGCAAGTACGGCCTCATCGACAAGGCGGCCGACCAGTTCGAGGCGGTGGTGGCGCGCTTCCCCGACAACGTAGAGTCACGCCAGGAGCTGCGCGAGGTCTACGCGGAGAAGGCAATGCCCGCCAAGGGTGCGGAGCACTGTCTCGCGCTCGCGGAGATCTTCCGCCTCACGGGAGACACCGTTTCCGCCAAGAAGTACGAGGACGAGGCGGAGCAGCTCGTGCCCGGCTCCGCGCGTCCGGCCGCGAAAGCCGCGGCTCCGGCGGCCGCCCCCGCCCGCGCGGCCGCGGCCAGCGCCCCTCCTCCGGCCGTGAAGGAGGAGGAATTCGCGCTCGGCGGCGAGGAGGAGATTCCCCTCGGCAGCGAAGAGGACATTTCGATCGGCATCGAGGAGCCGGTGGCCGCCGCCGCTCCCGACGCGTCCGCGGAGGAGGAGAGCCTGGACCTCGACCAGGAGCTCGCCGGCGGCCAGGAGCTTCCCTCGCCCTTCATCGACGAGGAGGCGGCCGCTCCCGCGGCGGAGGAGGAGGTCTCCATCGGATTCGACGAGGCGACCCTCGACGCGCCCGTCGCGGCGGAAACGGCCGTCGAGGACGTGGGCTTCGCGGTCGAGGAGTTCCCCCTCGACGAGCCGGCGCCCGCGCCCCCGCCGCCTCCGCGCGCGAGCAAGCCGGCGCCGCCTCCGGCCGCCAAGCCGGCGCCTCGGCCGCCCGCTGCG
>DASTLK010000726.1:0-9797 GCA_035715025.1 Vicinamibacteria bacterium | reverse complement strand
CCGCCGATGCGCACGCGCATGATCACTTCCGCGAGCGCGTCCTTGCCCGCGGTCACCGCGCGCGTGTGCATCTCGACCAGCTCGACCTCCTGGCCCAGGGCGGCGTCGGTGGCCTTGAGGGCGGCGTCGAGCGGGCCGTTCCCGACCGCAGAGGCGGATCGGCGCGCGCCGTCGACCTCGACCTCGACGGTCGCCGTGGGGAGGAGCTGGTTCCCGGCGAGCACCTGGTAGCGCGCCAGCCGCGCGTGGCTCACCGGCTGGGAGACGAGGGTGAGGAGGTCGTCGTCGTAGACGAACTTCTTGCGGTCGGCCAGCTCCTTCACGCGGGTGGTGAGGGCCTCGATCTCGTCGGGGGAGGGGGCGAAGCCCAGGGCGAGCAGGCGCGACTGCACCGCGTGCTTGCCGGAGTGCTTGCCCAGCACCATCACGCGCTCGCCCAGGCCGACGCTCTCGGGGGTCATGATCTCGTAGGTAAGGGGGTTGGCCAGCACGCCGTGCTGGTGGATGCCCGCCTCGTGCGCGAACGCGTTGCGGCCCACGACCGCCTTGTTGGGCTGGGGCCAGATGCCGGTGGTCGTGGAGAGGAGCTGGCTCGTACGCGTGAGCTCCTCCGTGCGGACCGCAGTCGTCATGCCCAGCGCCTCGCGACGGACGCGCAGGGCCATGACGAACTCCTCCAGCGACGTGTTGCCCGCGCGCTCGCCGATCCCGTTGATGGTCACCTCCACCTGCCGCGCGCCGGCGCGCACCGCGGCCAGGGTGTTGGCCACGGCGAGCCCGAGGTCGTTGTGGCAGTGGCAGGAGAAGACGACGCCGGGCACGTCGCGGACGAGACGGCCCATGAGCGCCCCGATCTCCTCCGGCAGCGCGTAGCCGACGGTGTCCGGGACGTTCACCACGCCCGCCCCCGCCTCCTTCACCGCCTCCACCACTTCGCGCAGGAAGGAGTACTCCGTCCGGCACCCGTCCTCCGCCGAGAACTCCACGTCGGGAGTGATGGAGCGGGCCAGCCTCACCGCGGCCGCGGACTGCTCGACGCATTCGCGGGCGGAGATGTTGAGCTTGTACTTGAGATGGATGGCGGAGGTGGCCAGGAACACGTGCAGGCGCGGTGTGCGGGCCGCTCCTTCCAGGGCGCGGCCGGCGGCCGTGATGTCGGCCTCCTTGGCGCGGCACAGCGCCGCCACCGTGGTGGAGCCGATCTCCTTCCCGATCGTCCGCACGGACTCGAACTCGCCCGGAGAGGCGATCGGAAAGCCGGCCTCGATGATGTCCACGCCCAGGCGCTCGAGTTGGCGGGCCAGGATCAGCTTCTCCGCCGGGTGCATGCTGCAGCCCGGCGACTGCTCACCGTCCCGCAGGGTGGTGTCGAACACGGTGACGCGCCCGATTGCCGGCTCTTCGTTGCTCATCCAATTCCCCCCAAAAACAAAAACCCCCGAGGTTTCCCTCGGGGGTCCCTGTCGATCTCGCTCTCCCGGCCGCTAGATCGCAGATCCCCCCATGGGAATCAGCAGGACCAGCAGCAGCAGCAGAGCAAGGCCCGCCGTGCACACTTCGACCCGCGCGCTCACGGCCCGGCGGAGGAAAGTGGTCGGCGTCATTCGAGTGCGAGAATCGTAAGGGGCCAGAAGCCCGGTGTCAAGCGTATTTAGTAAGGGGGGGCACTCACGCGACACCTCGGTGGGCGTTCGCGAACCCCCCCTTAAACCCCCCTCGCACGTCGCCGCCGCTGCGCGGCGCCGCCGTGCTCTACGTTTCCTTGATCAGAACTTGATGTCTGCTCCGAGCAGGATCCGGCGTCCCTCGATCGGGAGACGCGGTATCGCGTACACCGGGCTGGCCGCCACCGTGCCCGCGCGGTCGAACAGGTTGAGCACGTCGAGGTGGAGCGTGACGGGATAGACGAGGCGCGTCCGGTACAGGCCGCGGAGGTTGGCTTCCGCGAAATCGCCGGCGGGAAGGGCCCGGCCCCGCGAGGGGTCGAGAGGCTCCGGCCCGACGTAGTGGGCCGCCAGGGAGGCCGTCCAGTCGCGGGAGGAGAAGGAGATCCCGCCCGACCCCAACCAGCGCGGGCTGCCCGAGAGGCGTTCGGGCGCCGAGCGGCGCGTGGAGAGGCGGGAGCTGGCGTAGGCGAGGTTCGTGTAGGCGTGCCACTGCCGCGACTGGAAGCGCACGGAAGCGCCCACTCCGGAGGACTTTACGTCACCCGCGGACTGGTACTGGAGGAGGCCGACCAGCTCGCCGGCCGTCCCCCCCGGTCCCACCACCCCGCCTTCCACGTCGGAGGGAGACTCGATGGTGACTCCCCGGATCAGGGCCTCCAGGCGGCTGCGGAAAGCGTAGGCCTGCGCGGAAAGGCGGTGGCTGGCCTTCCACAGGATCGACAGCTCGGACGACGAGATCTCCTCCGAGGCGAGCGCCGGGTTGGGGATCTGGCTCTGATAGTCGGCGTAGGAGGCCTCGAAGATCGAGGGCGGGCGGAACCCGCGGCCGTAGAGCGCCTTGATCGACAGGGTCGAGCGCGGCTTGTACACGACGGCCACCCGCGGCTGCGCCTTGCTGCTCCCGGGCTCGGTGTGGGCCCAGTTCCCGCCCAGCACCAGGGAGAGCTGGTTCAGTGGCCGCCACTCCTCCTGGGCATAGATGACGCCGAAGCGGCCATGCGCATCCTGCCGGATGCCGGAGCCGGGCGCGGCGCCGCCTTCGAAGAACACGTTGCTGGACTCCTGGCCGAGCGTCCGGTAGCGGTACTCGCCGCCGCCGGTGAGGAAGTGCGTGCCCCGCCGGTAGGTGAGGCGGACCTCTCCCCCGGTGTCGTGATCGCGCAACCGGAGATCGAAGAGGTAGCCGGGCTGGCCCGGGTAGGTGGCGGCGTCGGCATAGGGGTCTCTCTCGTGGTAGTGGTACACGTCGTGGAACGCACGAGCGGAGAGGCCGAGTCCGCCGCTCAGGGAGTGGTCCCAGCGCAGCTCCACGAGCTCCTTCTCGTCGCGCAGGGTCTGGTCGCCGGTGCCGTACATCGCGCCGTAGGGCGCGAACGGCGTCCCGCGCCGGCGGTAACCGGCGCGCCCCAGTAGCGAGAAGTCGCCGCGGCGCGCCTGCAGGAACAGGAATGGCGCGCGCTCGAAGTCCGTCCCGGACTGGGGGCCGCCCCAGATCGTCCCTCCGGTGAGGTCGACCGGATAGCCGACGTCCACGCGCGGGAGATCGAGGTCCTCGCCGTCGCTGCGGTAGTACCCGGCCGCGGCCAGCACGTTCCACTCGTGGCTCATCAGGGGATCGCTGCCGTAGGTCCCGGAGGCTCCCCAGGAGCCGACCGCCTCCCCCGTCCCCCACGATCCGCCGGTCAGCCGCACCCGCGCGCCCGGCATGGAGGAGCCGTTGCGGGTGATCACGTTGACGATGCCGTAGAGGCTGTAGCCGCCGTAGAGCAGGGAGGAAGGGCCGTACACGATCTCGATCCGTTCCACGAGGTCGAGCGGCAGCAGCATCGCGCGGCCGATGTCCGCGAAGTTGGACCAGGGCTCGTTGAGGGAATGCCCGTTCAGCATGACGAGGATGCGCGTGTTGAAGTCCTCGAACAGGAACAGGCCGCGGCTGCCCGCCAGGTCGTAGCGGCGGTCGCCCAGGGAGAAGTTGCCCATGGAGGCGAAGTTGAGGACGTCGGCCACGGTGCGGAAGCCGTAGCGCTCGATCTCGTCGCGCGTGACGAGGGTGACGGTGGCGGGGGTCTCCGTCGGCGCCTCCGCGTGCTTGGAGACGCCTTCGATCGTCTCGCTCTTGAAGTAGTCCTTTCCCTGCTCGAAGAAGTCCTGCGCGAGAGCCGGTCGCGCTCCGCCCACCAGGACCAGCGCCGCCAGCGTGAGGCACGCCGGCCGCGTTTTCTTATGGCCTCGTCTGCGCACGTGACGCCTCCCCGCCCGAAGCGGCGCCGTCGCCGGCCTTCTTCGCCGTCACGACCGCCATCCCTTCGACTTCCAGACGCTTCTTGCCGATGAGCACCGGCTGCGCGCTGGCCGCGATCGCCGCCTCCGCCGCCTCCTCCGGCCGCGCCACCAGGCTCACCGTCACCCCCAGATGGGCGAGGCCCTCCAGGAACCCCACCGTCGGCTTGTTCGCGGCCCGCGCCTCTCGGACGACGAACTCCAGGCTGGCCGGCTCGAACACGATGGGGTCGACGGCCAGGAGCAGCGCGTCCACGTTGGGCAGGGCGCCCTTGATCTCGCGGACGAGGTCGCCGGAGGAGCCGATGGGCACGGGCACGACGGTGACGCCCTGCGCGGACCCCGCCTTGAGGAACTGGAGCCCGATCTCCCGGTTCTTGGCCGGCGAGAAGACGAGGCCGACCTTGGTCGCCTTGAGGGTGCCCTTCACGTAGTCGAAGACGCGGTCCAGCTTCGGGTACATCGAGACGTAGATGCCGGGCGTCTTCACCTGGGCCGGGTTGGCCACGCCCAACGAGACCACGGCCGGACCGCGTGCCTCCCCCGCCGCTTCGGTGGCGTCGGGCCCGATGGCGAAGAGGACGGAGACGCCCCGCGTCTCGCGCGAGATGCGGGCGGTGTCGGCCGGGAGGTCGCCGCTGAGCTCGACGATATGGGCGGCGGGGAGCTTCTCACCCAGGGCATCGGACAAGGCGCTGGACGCCCCGCGCCCACCCATGCGCACGATGACCGGTCCCGAGGCCGCGTCGAGGGCTCGCAGGGAGGTGCCGAGGACGGCAACCAGCGCAAGGGCGCAGCGCGCGGCGGCGGGGGCGACTCGTCGCGGGCCGGGCATCAGAAGCAACGGAGGATAGCGCATTTCCCGCATCGACAACGCGGGCGGATTGGGGCTATCCTTCGCGCGCCCGCCATTGAGCGCCGCGCTCCAGCCACGTCCGTATCCTCCCCGTCCGGCGGCGGAGCCCCCGACCCGGCCCCGCGGCGGCTGGATGCAGGTCCTGAGCGACCTGTCGATCCGCCGCAAGCTCACCCTGATCATCCTGTCGACCACCAGCGTGGTGTTCTTCCTCACCGCGGTCGCCTTCTTCACCTTCGACATCCTGACCCTCCGCCGGCGCATGGCCGAGGACCTCAACGTCATGGCCCGCATCATCGACTCCAACACCGCGGCCCAGGTGCTGTTCAACGAGCAGGATCCGGCGACCAAGGTGCTGGGCACGCTGCGGGCGCAACCCCACATCGTGTCCGCGCGCGTGTTCACGAAGGACGGGCAGGTCTTCGCGTCCTACGTGCGCGGGGACCAGGACGCCCCGCAGACCGCCCCCGCCCTCGCGGACGACGGCTCCGACTTTCGGCGGGAGGGCCTGGTCCTGCGCCGGAGCCTTCACGTGGAAGGACAGCCGGTCGGCTTCGTGTACCTCGTCTCCGACACGCAGGAGCTGACCGACCGGCTGCGCAGCTACGCGGGGACCATCTTCGTGATCATGATCGGGGCGGCGGCGGTGGCGTGGCTGCTCTCGTCACGGCTCCAGAAGGTGGTCTCCGACCCGATCCTGCACCTCGCGGAGGTGGCGGACGGCGTCTCTTCCACCGAAGACTATTCCGTGCGCGCGGTCAAGCACGGGCAGGACGAGCTGGGCGGGCTCATCGACGCCTTCAACGGCATGCTGAGGCAGATCCAGCGCCGTGACGAGGCGCTGATCGTGGCCCGCGACAAGGCGGAGGAGGTGAGCCGCACCAAGAGCGCGTTCCTGGCCAACATGAGCCACGAGCTGCGCACGCCCCTCAACGCGGTCATCGGCTACAGCGAGATGCTCCAGGAGGAGGTGACCGAGCGCGGGCAGCGCGAGCTCGTCCCCGACCTCGTCAAGATCCACTCCGCGGGCAAGCACCTGCTCGGCCTGATCAACGACATCCTCGACCTGTCCAAGATCGAGGCGGGCAAGATGACGATCCACGCCGAGACCTTCGAGGTGCCGAACCTCCTCCAGGACGTGATGAGCACGATCCAGCCCCTGATCGAGAAGAACGGCAACACCCTCACCCTGGAGGCGGGACCCGAGCTGGGCGACATGCATTCCGACGTGACCCGCGTCCGCCAGGTCCTCCTGAACCTCCTCTCGAACGCGTCCAAGTTCACCTCGAAGGGGACGGTGACGCTGGGGGTCCGGCGCGAGCGCGTGGACGGTGCGAGCTGGATGGTGTTCTCGGTGCGCGACTCCGGCATCGGCATGACCCCCGACCAGGTGTCGAAGCTGTTCCTCCCGTTCACGCAGGCCGACTCCTCCACCACGCGCAAGTACGGCGGCACCGGGCTCGGCCTGGCCATCAGCCGCGCGTTCTGCACGATGATGGGGGGCGAGATCCAGGTGGAGAGCGCGTGGGGCCAGGGATCCACCTTCACGGTGCGCCTGCCCGCGTCCATGGACTCCGCCGCCGCCCAGACACGCCCGGAGGCGGTGGCGAGCTAGGCGCGGCCGCCCGGCGCGATCACCCTTCCCCAGCCCGTCGTCTCGCGATCCGTCACCGTCCGCAGCCGGCTGCACAGGATCCGGATGACGCCGCGCACGACCTCGATGCGGTCCGCCATCAGCTCGTAGAGGGCCTCCTGCTCGAGGCGGAACAGCGACGTCGGCTCCAGGGCGGTGACGGTGGCCGAGCGCGGCTCCGTATCGAGCGCGGCCATCTCCCCGAAGATGTCGCGGGGCCCCAGCTCGACGAGCACGCGGTCCTGGCTCGTGACGCGGACCTTTCCTTCGACGACGACGTAGAGCGCGGACCCGACGTCGCCCTTCTGGAAGACCATCTCGCCCGCGTCCACGTCGACCTCTTCGAGGAGGGCGGCCACGTCCGCCAGAACCTCGTCCGGCGTCTCCGAGAACAGGCTGACGCCCTTCAGCACCACCACCTTCTCGATGGTCGACAACACCTCTCCACCTCCCGCGATGCCCTTCGCCTCGCCGCGGAAGCGGCGCAGCGCCTGGGCCGCCGCTTCCCTCACCAGCTCCTCGCCGTCCTCCCCTGCGCGTCGCACCGCCTCTTCCAGGTCCCGGCGTCGGACCTCGCCCGCCACCCAGAGCGCGCAGGCGCGCGCCCAGGGTCCCAACCCGCCGCCGCTCACGACCAGGCGTGCGATCTGATCGCCGCGCGCCCGCCTCCCCTCCGGAAGGAGCGCGAAAAGGCGCGGGCGCCGCACGTCGTCGGGCACGTCCTCGAGGAACGGGATCACGAGGGCCGCGATCTCGGGGTCGGCCAGGCTGTCGATGAGCTCCACCGCCTGCGCCCGCTTCTCCGCGGAGCGGCTCCACAGATGGGCGCGCGCACGCAGGACGGCCTCCGGCGAGTAGAGGAGGGACAAGAGCCAGAGGATCCGCTCCCGCGCCCGCGCCATCTCGTGCACGAGAGCGAGACGCAGGATCTCGACCACCGGCTCGGCCCCGAGGTCTTCGATGACGCCCAGGATGGATGCCCCCTCGATCGCCTCCGCGCGCACCCTCTCGCGCACCGCCGCCGGCGCCAGACCGGCCGGACGCGGTCTGACCGCCAGCGAAGGCAGGGCCACGTCCCGGACTTCCGCGGACGCGCTGCTGGCCGCCCGCCAGAGGGTGGCCGCGGCGCGATCACCCCCAGCCCGGCCGAGCAGCCGGAGGAGGCGGCGGCGGCGCGGCCGATCGACGGGACCCCCGGCGGGCGCGTCACACGCGTCCAGAGCGGCGATCAGCGCGTCCGCCGCGGCGGGACCGGCGGCCAGCAGCGTGGAGGCCGCGGCCGAGCGCACCGAGGGATCGCCGAGCGCCTCCACCACCAGCGGCCAGAGAGAGGGCTCGCCCACGCGTCCGGCGGCCGCGATCGCGGCTGCACGCACGCGCGGCTCGCCGTCCCGGAGCAGGTCCGTCAACGCCGAAGCCAGCGCAGGCACGGCCGCCTCGCCGATCGCCCTCGCCGCGAACAGGCGGCGGGCCGGATCCGCGGCCACGGCATCGGCGGCCATGCGGCGCCGAGCCTCTTCGGCGCCTCCGCCAAGACGCAGCAGCCCGGCCGTCGCCCCCATCCGGACGGCTTCCACGCCATCGTCGAGGGACAGGGTCAGCCGCGCGAGGTCCTCCGTCCCGCCCACGACGGCCAGCACGCGCAAGGCGAGACCGCGCAGCTCGGGCTCCGACTCCGTTTCCGTCCGGCGCCGCACCTCGTCCGCCGCCTCCTCCAGCCGGAGCCGCTCGATGCTCAGGAGGGCCTCGCGACGGACCTCCGCCGCGCGATGGTCCAGCAGGGAAGGCAGCGATTCCGCGTAGGAGCGGTGTCCCATGCCGGCCAGCGCCTCCAGGCAGTACAGGACCTCCGCCGCGCGCGGACTGCGCAGCCCCTGGAGCAGGACGGCGCGGCTGGAGGCGTCGGCCAGGCCGAGCGAGCCCATCCCGAGCCTCCGGCTCGCCAGCGCGCGGCTGAGCGTCTCGCTGTACTCGCGGCGCAGCCAGAGGGCCACCGCGACCCAGGCCGCGACGACGAGGACGAGCAGCCACGAGAGCTGCACCGCCTGGAAGCGGAGCAACTGGATGAGGACCAGGAGCAGGACCCCCGATACGCCTCCGGCCAGCGGCCCCACGATGCCCTCCACCGCCGTCTGCGCCCGCACACGCTGCGGCGGCGGCAGCGGCTGGTACAAGACGAGCACCGCGCTGCGGTCGAGGGAGTCCCGCAGCGATTGGTCGCACAGCTTCGTGAGGGACATCAGCCAGAACAGCAGCCCCGTTCCCGCTCCCAGCAGCGCCGACGCGCTGATGACGGTCACGCCCGCTCCCACCGCGGCGGGCAGGGCCAGGAGCCCTCCCACCAGCCCGTAGCGGGAGAGCACCCGGCTGGAGAGGATCGTGCGGAAGCCGAGGGTGATGAGGGCGGCGACGGCCCAGAAGACGCCCAGGAACGAGGCCAGCTCGGCGGCATCGCGCGCACGGGCCTGGGCCACGTTGTAGAACGCGTTGTCGAGCACGTAGTAGCCGAGGTAGGAGAGCGCCACCAGCGCGAAGACGAGCAGGAGGTACCGGCTGCGGAGCAGGTCCGCGTAGCGCCTCCGGTCGGGCGCGACGCGCTCGGGCCCCGGTGACGTCTCCGGCACGGGGAATGCGCGCGCGATGGCGGCCAGGAGCACGAGGCAGAGGGCCACGGAGGCCGCGGAGACGAGCAGGAGGTTCGCCGTCCCCAGGTGCTGCACGATGGCGGGGGCGGCCAGCCCGACCAGCGTCGCGGCCAGGAGCTCACCGGTCCCGATCACGCCGAAGAGGCGCTTGCCCTGCCGGACGTTGACGACGTGTCCGGCCAGCCCCCAGAACTCGAGGCTGAGGAGCACCCATTCGATCTCGTACCAGACGGGGAGGACCATGGCCACCCATCCCGGCCACCGCCCCGCCAAGAGAACGCGCAGCGCGAGCAGGACCACCAGCACGAAGAGGAGGTCCACCGTCAGCAGCCGGACGAACGAGAGCCGCGCCGCCAGCTTCAACCGGAGGAAGCCGGTGAGGGGGATCGCCACCGCGGCCGCGATGTAGACGTACGGAAGGTGGCGCGCCTCGAAGTAGGTGAGGAACAGGGCCATGGCCGCGGTCGCGGTGAGGAGGCGCGGGATCCCGATCAGGAACGAATGGACGAAGAGCAGCGCGCCCAGCCGGGTCTCCTCCGGCCGGACATCGGGGAGGCCTACACCGGGCGATAGCGGTCGATCAGGCCCAGGCATCGGGGGGACCGGCAGCGGCAGGCGAACGTCCAGCGCGGGTCCCAGAAATAGTGATCGGGATGACGCGCGTATTGAGCACGGTCCGCCCAGTCGTAGCTGATGGTCAGCTCTTCGCCGGCGGC
>DASTLK010000725.1:0-2476 GCA_035715025.1 Vicinamibacteria bacterium | reverse complement strand
GGCGGCCAGGAGCGGCTCGTGGTTCTCCGCCGTCAGGTGCGGCGCGAGAAGGCGGACCGTCGTCGGACTGAGCTGACCGTCGATCAGCATCGGCACGATCGCCGGAAACAGACGCGCCGCGCGCGCGGCCTTGATCCGGTTATAGGCGGCGTCTTCCGAGAGCCGGAGCACCGCCCGGCAATACGAGAACATCGACCGGTATCCCGCGCCCTCGTAAAGCCGCCGGGCATCGAACTCGGCCAGGTACACGACGAATGCCGCGGTGGCTTCGCGTTCGCGGCCGGCAAGGTGGCCGAGCTCGGCCGCGAGTGCGTCGTCTGCGAGTAAGGTCGGGTGCGTCATCACGGTGACGATGATGCCACCGAGCCGTGACAGGAGAGGACCAAATCGAAACTGGCCAATATCAATGTGAACTGACGCACCCGTTCCAGAACGGGTTGAGGATTGCCTCTAATGAACTGTCAAATCTCTTATGCGACCTCTACCCGAACTCCGGCCCGAAGATCGCCCACTGCCGCGAGGGATGTCCCGGCGGCCGCGACGCTCGGAACATGCGGATGAGCGGCCGTTGCACCGCGAAGCCCATCTCCTCGAGCATGGCCCGCCAGTCCGCGCGCTCGGCGGGCACGTCGAGCACCACGCGACCGCCGGGCTCCGCGTGCATGGCCGCGGACACGAGCGCCCGTGCCGTGGCCAGGTCGCGCGCGGTCAGGGGGCCGATCTGCCTCGAGCGCGAGCCGCGGCGGCCGAAGCAGTACCCCACGATGGCGCCGGCGTCATCGACCCGGCACAGGGCCGGTGCCTGCCGTGCCGCCCAGCGCAGCAGGTCCGCGCGATCGGCGCCGAACACCTGGCGATCGACCTCGAGAATGCGATCGAGATCGCGGGCGTCGATGGCACGGATGCTGGCCACGTCCGTCCGGGGCGGCGCGGGGCGGCCGTTGGCGACGGGCCCCGCCGCTTCGACCCGGAGCAGCCGGCTGGTCTCCACGAATCCGAGGCGCGCGTAGACGCCCAGGCCGTGCGGCGTGGCATCGAGGCCGACCGCGCTCAGGTCCGTGAGGCGATCGAGCACGCCTTGCACGATCTGCGTCCCGATGCCGTGACCGCGCGCCTCCGGATCCACGAGGATCATGCACACCCACGCGAGGGCCGACCCGTAGCACACCGCGCCCCCGCTGCCGATCACGCGGCCGTCGCGGACGGCGGCCACGAAACGACCGGGGTTGCCCTCGAGAAGGAAGCGCCAGTCCTCGCCCGTCTGGTTCCATCCCGCGGCCGCGGACAGGCGCAGGCCGTCGGGAATGTCGTCCGCCGTCATCACGCGGAGCGCAACCGGCTCCGCGCCGCGCGTCACCGTCGCCCGCCGCGCGTCACCGCCGCCTCAGCTCTTGATCCCCAGGATCCGCGCCGCGTTGTCGTGGTAGACCTTCTTCAGGATCGACTCCGGCAGGCCCAGGCCGTAGATGCGCCAGCGGCCCTGCGGCGGGATGGCCGCGGGCGCGTAGTCGAAGTACTCGTCCTCCGTCTCCAGGAACCGGAAGTAGATCTCGTAGAGCTCGTCCCTGAAGACCTGCTGCGGGTAGTTCTCGCCGTCCGGCGGCGGCACCGCGTCCGTGCCGAACAGGATCCGGTCCTGGTACCGCTCGAAGAACTTCCGCGCCGTGCGCGGCTGCCGGCCCAGCTCGCCGATGCGCGCCCCGATCTCGACCGTCGTGTGGGGGAACCGGTCGAGGGTCTCGCTCACGAAGGCGAGGTTCTCCGCGTCGTGGCCGACGTGGTGCAGGATGAACTGGGTGCCGGGGTGGCGCGCGAGCATGCGGTCGCGGGCGGCCAGGATCTCCGCGTTGCTCGGGAAATCGTGGTCGTGGAACGACCAGTCGGGGTGGTGGCCCAGCTCGTCGTAGCGCTCGTTGAAGCGGTCGATGGGCGTGAAGAACGCCTCGGGGTCGGAGACGTGGATGGAGACCGGGATCCCCACCTTCCCGCAGGCGTCCCACATGGGGTCGAAGCGCGGGTCGTCGACCTTCACCAGGGGCCCGGAGGTGAGGTTCTCGCGCAGGAAGAGGCCGAGCGTCTTCAGGACCTTCACGCCGTGCGCGCCCGCCCGCTTGGCCTTCTCGATCTCGTCCGCCTGCGCCTGCGCGTAGCCGGGCTGGTTGGTGCGCGCCCACATCGGCTCCGTGTAGCTCAGGAACCGTCCGGGCGCGGCCTGGTCGAAGCGCTGGATCGAGGCCGCCAGGGCGGGCCCGGTGCCGGCGGTCAGGTTGCACATGATCTGGACGTTCTTGCGGTCCATGACGGGCAGGAGGTCGGACGGGGTGGCCAGGAACTGGATCGTCTCCGTGCCCTTGAGTCCGCCCGACCAGGACAGGTGCGTGTGGACGTCGATCACGGGGAACCGCGCGCGGGCGACCTTGTGCTCCTCGACGTGCAGCATGCTGCGGGGCTGGAAATCCTTCAGGGCGAGCTCGCC
>DASTLK010000724.1:0-8022 GCA_035715025.1 Vicinamibacteria bacterium | reverse complement strand
CGACCTCGACGGTTCCACCCGCCTCCGTCGCGACCGCGCCCGGCGAGACCGCGCCCGCCGCGGTGCCGGAAGCGGCGGCCGGACCACCCACGGGGACGACGAGCAGCTCCGCCGGAAGCGCGGCATCCAGCGGCGGAGCCGGCGCGCGAGGCGCAGGCGGGGTGCCGCCTTCGCGATCGGCCGGCGGCGCGGCCGCGGCCGGCCCCGGCGAGGCAGCACCTCCGCCCGCAGCGGTCGCGGAGTCCCCCGCGCGCGCGGCCGATTCGCGCTTCCGTTACCTCGACGAGGAAGGGGCCGGGGTAGACGGCCGGGAAGCCGGGGACCGTGCCGCCGACGCGTATAAAGGCCGGCAAGGCTGGCAGCGCGGTTCCGGCGACTTCGGCACCAATCGCCGGTTCGCCCAGCGCCCGCGCAGCCCACGCGACCTGGGAATGGGTGAGCGGCCCGCGGTGGCCACGCTGCGTCACGTCATGGACCGCGAAGAGGTCTACAAGAAGGCGACGGGCCGCTACGGCACGCTGGCGGAGATGGCCCGCTCCTCAGGCTTCGGACTCGACGTGCCCTACGCGGCGACTTCCTTCCAGCGGAAGGGGTATCGCTTCGACCTGACGATCGAGGAGGACGGCTTCCGGGTCACCGCCGTTCCCGCCAGTCCCGGCCCGCGCTCGTTCGTGGGCGACGACTCCGGCTACATCAGGACCGGATTGGAATAGGCGGCTGCCACAAGCAGCGAGGCGCCGGCCCTAGAACCGTTCTGGCCGCGCCGCCATCAAAAACTGGGCGACCGCCTTGAAGATGTCCTGCGCCTTGCGGACGTCGGCGGCCGTGAAGTCCGGTCCCGCCTCGGCCGCGTTCTCGCCCTTGCGGCTGATCTGGGCCACGCCGATCGCATCCTCGCCCTGCAGGATGGGCACCGTGATCATCTTCTGGATGGGGACGGCCCGGTCGCGCAGCTTCACGCTCTCGAAGAACGCGACGTGCTTGACCATGGGCACGTTGTTCATGGCCTCGCCCACCTTGCGGCCGAAGATGTTGACGGCGATGGAATCGCGCTTCGTGACGGGAATCGTGCCGAGATCCGCGAACTTCCGCGGGGCGACGAAGCGCAGATGGCGCGAGTCCGTGGTCAAGAGCAGGATGGCGACTTCGTCCATCTTGGCTCCGAAGGCCCCGGCCACGTACTTCACGACCCGCTCCGACATGTCCAGGAACAACTCGAGCGGCTTGTCCGTCCGCCCCTTGTTCTCGGCCATCGCTTGAAGGATGTCGAGCAGGTCTTTCATCCAGGTTGCTCTCCGTGGCTCCGCTTCAGGGCGAAGGTTCGCGACACGCGAAACCGGGATTATATCAAGAGGACGCGGCGCCGACGCGGTCCGACCACCCGTGGAATAGACTCTGCTCCATGATCCGAACCTCGGCCGTTATCGCGGTCTCCGCCCTCTTCGTGTCCGCCGCCACCGCCCAGGGCCGCCGGCCGGCGTCCCCCGCTCCGGGTCCGAGTCCGGCACCGCTGATCACGGCCGCAGCTTTGAAGACCCTCAAGGCGCGCGAGATCGGGCCCGCGGTGATGGGCGGGCGCGTCTCCGAGATCGCCTTCGATCCTGCCGATCCCCGCACGTTCTACGTGGCGCTCGCGACGGGCGGGCTCATGAAGACCACGGACGGCGGCGGGAGCTTCAAGGGCGTGTTCGAACACGAGGCGGTCGCATCGACGGGCGCGGTGGCGGTCGCGCCCTCCAATCCGAAAGTGGTATGGCTCGGGACGGGCGAGGCGAACGATCGCAACAGCTCGGGATGGGGCAACGGCGTCTACAGGTCGACGGACGCGGGAGCCACCTGGACGCAGGCGGGCCTCGCGAGCAGCAAGGCCATCGCGCGCATCGTGGTGCACCCCACGCAGCCGGAGACGGCCTGGGTGGCGGTGGCGGGCGACCTCTGGACGCCGAGCAGCGAGCGCGGGGTCTACAAGACGACGGACGGCGGCCAGACGTGGAAGGCCGTGCTGGCCGCGCCCGCGCCGTATGGAGACCGCGTGGGCGGAGGCGATCTCGTCATCGACCCATCGAATCCGCAGGTGCTCTACGCCGCCCTTTACGCGCGCCGCCGTACTCCCTGGTCGTTCACGGCCGGTCCGGCCACGACGGACGGAAAGGACCTGGGGGGCGTCTTCAAGACCACCGATGGGGGCACCACCTGGCGCAAGCTCGGAGGCGGGCTTCCGCTGGGCAGCGGCCGCATCGGCCTGGCCGTGTATGCCAAGGACCCGAAGGTGGTCTACGCCATCGTGCAGAGCGAGGAGGCGGGCGGGACGATCGACGAGGTGCGCAGCCGCCGCGGCGGCGTCTTCCGCTCCGACGACGGCGGCGAGAGCTGGACGCGTACGAGCCCGCTGGACCCGCGGCCCTTCTACTTCAGCCAGATCCGCGTGGATCCGTCCAACGACAAGCGCGTGTATGTCCTCGGCTTCGCCCTCCACGTCTCCGACGACGGCGGCCGCTCGTTCCGGGAAGACCTGTTCGAGAAGGTCCATCCCGACAACCATGCCCTTGCCATCGACCCGCGCGACCCCAAGCACCTGCTGCTGGGCACGGACGGCGGGCTGTACCAGAGCGACAAGGCGGGCGAAGGCTGGGAGCATCTCAGCCGGATGGCCGCCGGCGAGTTCTATCGCATCAACGTCGACGCCCAGACCCCCTATCGCATCTGCGGCGGCCTGCAGGACAACCAGAACTGGGTCGGTCCCAGCCGCACCAATACGAAGGACGGGATCGTCAACGCGGACTGGATCTCGATGGGCGGCGGGGACGGGTTCTACTGCGTGTTCGACGCGAGCGATCCCCAGGTCGTCTACTCCGAGTCGCAGTCGGGCACCATCCAGCGCCTGGACCTGCGAAGCGGACAGGTGAAGAACCTGCGTCCGGAGCCGGCGGAGGGCTCGCCGGCCTTCCGCTTCCACTGGAACACACCGCTCGTCGGCAGCGGCCACGATCCGGACGTCCTCTATCTGGCCGGGAACCGCGTCTTCGAGCTGCGCGCGCGCGCCGAGCACTGGCGGGCCATCAGCCCCGACCTCTCGACGCAGGACCCCGCGAAGACCACCACCGTGGGCAGCGGGGCGGAGACGTTCGGGGTCGTCTACGCGCTGGCGGAGTCACCGGTCGCCAAGGGGCTGCTGTGGGCGGGCACCGACGACGGGAAGCTATGGGTGACCGAGAACGGCGGGGCGAACTGGACCGACCTGTCCGCGAACGTGCCCGCGCCCGCGCGCGGACAGTGGATCAACCGCATCGAGCCCGGCCATGCGGATGCCAAGGTCGCGTACCTGGCCGTCGATGCCCATCGGGCAGGAGAATACCGCCCGCTCGCCTACCGGACGAGCGACCTGGGGCGAACGTGGCAGGCGATCAACGGCGATCTGCGCGCGGACGGCCCGATCAAGGTCGTGCGCGAGGACCCCTCCAGCCCTCTCTTGCTGTACGCCGGCACGGAGTTCGGCCTCTTCGCGAGCTTCGACCGCGGCGCGCACTGGACGGCCTTCGGCGGACTCCCGACCGTGGCCGTCGACGACATCCTCGTGCACCCGCGCGATCACGACCTCGTCATCGCCACGCACGGCCGCAGCCTGTACATCCTCGACGATGCCGCGCCGCTGTCCCAGCTTTCGGCCGAGGTCGTGGCCAGGGACGCGCACCTCTTTGCCCCGCGGCCTGCCCTCGGCGGGCACCTGCTTCCCGGATTCGCGGACTGGGCGGGCACCACCGGCCTCTATCGCGGGGCGAACCCTCCCGAGGGAGCGCTCCTCGCCTACTGGATCAAGGAAGACACCGGCGAGCCGGTGAAGATCGCGATCGAAGGGCCGGGCCTCAGGCCGGTCGCGAACCTGACCGGCTCGAGCCGCGCCGGCCTCAACCGCGTCACCTGGGACCTGATACCGACCAAGGACGTCCTCACCGATTACGGCGGTGAAGGGAAGCTGCTCGTGGCCTCCGGGGATTACAAGGTGACGTTGACGTACGGCAAGGCCAAGAGCGAGCAGCGGCTCAAGGTGGAGATCCCTCCGGGAGTGGAGACCCGCTAGGGTCGTCCTCCGAGTCGAAGGCGAGACCGCCGAGCCACCGCACCGCAGCCAGGGCCGGATGGCGGCGCACGAGGCCGCGGGCCCGCCGGGCCAGCTCCGTCTCCAATCCGCGCGCGGCGCCGTCCACGGTGACCGGTCGCCAGCGGACTCCGAGCGCGTCGAGCAGCGGCGGGTCGCCGTAGAGAGGCCGCCCCCCCACCATCACCAGCGCCAGCGCGCGCCGATCGCCGGCCAGCCACGCCTCCATGGAATCGATCGCGACGAGATCGGCAGGCCGGCCCGCTTCCGTGCCGCCCGCGATCAAGCGCGCGACCTCCGCGCTGCCGCTCGTCGCCATCTCGATGAGATCGTCGTCGGCGACGACCCGGGTCGCGCGCGCGGCGGCCAGGTTCGAAAGGGGATCGCGCCCACCGGAGGCGGGGCTGTCGCTCCCCAAGCCGATCCTCACCCCGGCGGCGCGCAAGGCGGCGACGTCGGCGGTGGCCCCGTAGAGATGGCGGTTCGCTTCCGGACACCACACCACGCAGGCCTTCGCGGCCGCGATCCGTTGCGCGTCGCCGTCGCCGAGCGCAATGGCGTGGATGATGACGGTGTTCTGGCGGAGCACGTTGGCCTGCTCCAGCGCGCGCAGCTCGCCGCGGCAGCGATCATCCGTACCCTCGCCCGCATGGACCATCCACGGGATGCGGCGGTCGGTCGTCCGGTACGTGCGGCGGAGCGCGGGCGTGAGACCAGGCGAATGCGCGAACTGGTAACGGGCGAGGACCCGCACCGGGAAGTCCGGGCGCGCGAGCGCGCGATGGTAGGGACCATGGTGCGCGACGGCGGTCGCACCGGCCAGGAGGTTCCGCAGGCCGCCGAGGAAGAGGCGATCCGGCAGGGGCACGGCCAGGGCGGCGGCCACCGCGACGTCGTCACGTCCGGAGCCGACGTCGTCCGCCCAGGCATAGGCGCTCGGGTAGGGCGGGCGGCCGAGGGGCGGGAAGGTCGAGAAGTCGAGATGATCATGCGCGTTCACCAGGCCGGGCAAGACGACGCGGCCCGCGAGGTCGACGCCTCCCTCACTCTCGCCGGCCACGCCGGCCACGACGCGCCCTCCCTCGGTGACGACGTGACCGGCGGACAGCGCGCCGTCGCTCCACAGCCGAGCGTCGCGCAGGACGCGGCGCGGGGCACGCTTCACCACTCCTTCCGTCGCCCTTCCAGCACCGTGTGATCACCGAGCTGGCGGAGTCCCGGCCAGCGCCGCACGGCGCGCTCGAGGGCGGCCAGCATGCCAAACGCCTGTGGATGGTCAACCACCCACTGCTCGCGATCGGGGTCGGGCACGAGCACACCGAGCGCGTATTCATCGGCCCAGTCCAGCCCGGGTCCCAGGGCAGCCCGAGCCTCGGCCAGCGTGGGATAGGACAGGGCCGGCGCCGCATGCCCGGCGCGCGGCGTGCGGCCGCGCCTCGGATCGCCCATGCCGGTGAGCGTCCGCCGGATCACCGCCGGCAGAGGCCATGGCCCGAGCAGGCTGATGAGGACGGCGGCGCCGGGGCGGAGGGCGGCCGCCAGTGCGGCCCCGGTCCGGGGAAGGTCGGCGCCGCTGAGCGCCCCGAAGGTCGAATACGCGCCGTCGAATGGGGACCCCGCGGCATCCAGGTCCTCGGCTCCGCGCACGTCGAAGCGGCAGTCTTCGGGGCCGAGCCCTCGTTCCGAGGCCTTCTCGCGTGCCCGCGCGATCCTCTCCGGTGAGGCGTCGATGGCGACCACGCGTACTCCGCGCGCGGCGAGCATCAGGGCATCCTCGCCCGTGCCGCAACCCAGATCGAGGACGCGGTCTCCCCGCCGGAAGAGCGCCTCGAGCCGCGCCTGCACGACGTGGCGGAACAGGAGGCCGATCGGGTTCGCGGTCACGTGTGCTCGAGCGTCCTAGCCATCGCGCCGGCCGATCAGGATCGGAAACCGCGCGGTGCGGCGGCCCCAGCGTGCGATCTCGACGAGATCGCGCGTGACCTCCCGCGCGCGGCCCGGCCAGGCGTGCACCTCCAGACGCCAGCCCGCGCCTTCGAACAGCGCCGGCAGCTCCGACCACCGGAGGTACCCCTGGCCGAAGGGGACGGGGGCGAAGCCGTATCGGCGCGCGTGCTCTTCCGCGCGCTCGGCGACCATGGTCTCCCCATCGACGGCCCGCCGATAGACGGGCGAATCCAGGACGGCCACGAGGCCGCCGCGACGGGTCACGCGGCGTATCTCGACCAGCGTGCGCGCCGGCCGCGCCGCGTGATGCAGCACGCCGGCCGCGAGCACGAAGTCCATGCTCGCCGGCTCCAGCGGCAGCGCCTCCATGTCCGCCTCCGCGCGCGGCAGCTGCGACGGATCGTCGATGAGGGCGCCGGCGGCGAGGAGGCCGTCCTGCTCGTCGAGGCTGACGTCGACGGCGGCCACACGGTGGCCGTCGGCCAGCAGGCGCGCGGAGGCCCAGCCGCACCCCGCGCCCACGTCGAGCACGCGCCAGGGGCCGCGGCCCAGCCGCTCGCGGGCGAGCGATCGCGCCCGCGCGAAATGTCGCGCGCGGCGCCGCCAGATCGCGGCGTGAGGGTGATCCGCCGGGACGTCGGGCAGCCCGCGCTCGGCCCGCCACCCCTCGTCGCGGCGCACCCGCTGGTAGGCCTCGAGGGCGGGCTGCAGCTCGCGCCGCCGCTCCTGGGTCAACAGTCGATGAACGCCCTGCTGCGTCGCGAACCAGCGGCCTTCCCGGGCGCAGATCATGCCGTGAGCGTCTTCCTGCAGTGGCGCCGCGCAGTACGAGCAGCACCAACCCGGCCACCGCGCCCGGTCCTCGCCCGGGGCGGTGCTGAAGGCCTCACTCATCCGCTTCCGCTCGCTCCACGACCTCCGCGAACGCGGCGCGCAGGCCCGGGGCGTGATCGACGGGATGGAGCTTCAGCCGCCGCGGGGAGAGGACGACGCCCGAGGAGCCGTCCCATCGCCGGCGGAAACGCGCACCCAGCACCCGGCGGCACAGCGCCTCCAGCGTGGACTGCAAGCCGAGATCGAGCGCGGCCTCGAGCCAGCGCGGGGCGCCCGCGGGCGGGACCTGGCCGGCGTCGCGCCTCATCCAGAAGAAGTTCGGAAAACGCTCGGCCACCCAGGCGTTGGCTTCCACGAACCGCAGGTATGAAGGGCCGCCGGCCAGGGGCCGGAGGCCCACGATCTCGGCCGCGGTGAAGAGGTCGTGCTCGGGAAGGGCGAGGCCATCCTCGTCGACGATGTAGTTCAGGCCGAGGGTGCGCGCGCGGCCGAGGGCTCTGGCCAGGATCAAGGTGGCCAGGCACACGGACCAGGCACGGCCGCGGCGCACGACGAGGAAGAGATCGACGTTTCCATCGGTCGCATTGTCGTGCGCGCAGGCCCCGGAGAGCGCGACCAGGCGCACGAACGGCAGCCGCGCCACCATCTGCAGGAGCGGCCGATGCGTCTCGAGCAACTCCCGGGTCCGCCGGCGCCGCTCGTGATGCAGATCGAGGCAGGCCTCGCGGCCGCGGAGGTAGACGTTCTCGCCTCGGCACTCGAGGCGTTCGCGCAGGTAGGACCGGCGGAGCCGGCTGCGGATCTCGATGCGGTCCACGCCCACGTCCATGAGCGAGCGGTGCAGCTGGCTCACCGTGAGAGGGGCCTGGAAGAGGGCGGCGTACAGCACCGTGCGCAGGATCGCGCGGTCGACCTCGCCGCTGCGGCCGAAAGTCCTCGCCCCGGGCAGGGTGGGCGCGAGACTCGTGAAGATGGCCGTGCTCATTGGCGAACGCCCCTCGACGGAGACTACGTCGGGGGGACGAACCGGTCAACGACGCCGCTCGCCCCGCCGCGGCCATCACCTGGCCCATTGGCTGCGCTGCGGCCATCACCTGGCCCATTGGCTGCGCTGCGGCCACCACCTGGCTCAGTGGCTGCGCTGC
>DASTLK010000723.1:0-11088 GCA_035715025.1 Vicinamibacteria bacterium | reverse complement strand
TAGCCGCCGCCGCCCCAGAAGACCGGGTGCCCCGTCTGGTCGCCGTACTGCTTGCTGCTGAGCGGGAAGACCGGGGGGATGGCGGCGAGGATCTGGCTGTTCAGACCGGGGTTCGTGCCCCCACGGTCGATGATGATCTTGTTGCCCGAATAGGAGAAGGTCAGGCTGTTCGTCCCCTTGGTCCCGACGTTGTGGTTGAGCTGGGCCATGAGCGACTTGCCCGGCTGATCCCAATCGGAGTCCACGGCCGGGAAGGAGTCGTCGCCCCAGAGGTTCGAATTGACGTTGGGCGAATTGTTCGTCCAGGAGTCCTGGGTGTAGCGCATCATCAGGCGCGTGCTGTTGGTGAGGCTCCAGTCCAGGCGGACGTTCTCCTGGCGCCAGTTGATGGGGCTGTTGAGTGAGGCCACCCAGTTGTTGCAGCTTCCGGCGCTCGGCGTGGTGTTCGGGAGCGGATAGAGCTGCAGGTACAGGGTGCCGCCGGCGCTGATCCGGTTGGCGGGGATCTTGTTGCCCGGGAAGGGCAGGCCGGTGAGGGGATCCGTCGGGGTCGCGCCCGTGCATCCCGCGATGCTCGGACCGCTGAAGTCGCCCGCGCGCTCGAGCGCCGTGGGCACGAAGGCCGTGCGCACGGTGCCGCGCTTCTCGCGGTTCCACTCCTGCGATGCGAAGAAGTGCAGCTTGTCCTTGAGGATGGGGCCGCCCAGGGTCCAGCCGAAGTCGTGGCGGCTGAGCTGATCCTTGGGCTGGCCGGCCTTCTCGATGAAGTAGTTCGTCGCGTTCAGGGCGTCGTTGCGGCCGAAGTAGAAGCCGCTGCCGTGGAACTCGTTCGTGCCGCCGCGCGTCACGATGTTGATCTGGGCGCCCGCGGCCTGGCCGAACTCGGCGCCGTAGCTGTTGCGGTGGATCTTGAACTCCTCGATGGCTTCCACCGAGGGGTAGACGAGGATGGTGCGGTTGGAGCCGACGTCGTTGTTGTTGGCTCCGTCCACCGTCCAGAGGTTCGCGGTGACGGCGGCGCCGCTGACCGAGAGGTCCGAGCCGCCGAGCAGCCCCTTGTCCTTGACGTTCAGGGCGTCGGGAGCGCTGACTCCGGGCATCAGCGTCGCGAGCTGGAGGAAGTTGCGCCCGTTCAAGGGCAGCTCCCGGACCTGCTCGCCGGTGATGAGGCCCGCCACCTCACCGCCGGTGGTGGAGACGGATACGGCCGCGGTCTCCACGTTCACGGTCTCGGTGACGTTGCCGGTGGTGAGCTGGATGTCCAGGGACTTGTTGTCGGCGACGTTCAGGAGGATCTTGCTCCGGGACTCCGCCTTGAAGCCGGGATACTCGACCTCGAGACGATAGCTGCCCACGGGCAGATCCTGGAACGAATAGATCCCGGATGAGTTCGTGGTCCCCGATCGGGACAGACCGGTCTCCTCGTTCTTGATCGTCACCTTGGCCCCGGAGACCACGGCATTGGTGGGATCGCTCACCACGCCACGGATCGTGGCCGTGGACCTTTGGGCCATCGCCGGAACGGCGAGGAGAAGAACAAAGGATGCAACCAGTGAGAGCCGCTTCGTCATGCGTCGGCCTCCGGAACAGTTTGTTAAACGACTTTAGGAATGACTGTGCCGAAGTCTAGAAGAGGTTCCAGTTTTGTCAAGAAATTCTTTTGGGCCGCCCATAAACGCTACGGGCCGTGCGTCCTAACACCCGCAAATCGTTTGAACTGAGCGGTCAAGAAGGAAAGGATGGGAGGGGCCGCCACCCGATCCCGATTAATATGGGAGGCGTTGGCTCGACAAGCGCGCAAAGCTAAGGTGGCCCAAGGAGATGCGCCCGCGCGCCGGGGCCGCGCTCGTGTGGTTCTCGCCGCCAGCGTCTTCTTTATTGCGGTCCTGGCCAGGGGCGGCCTCTGGCTCACTCGCGGAGGGGCCTCTCGCGGCGAGCTGGGCCTCAGCGTCCTGCTCATCACCATCGACACGCTGCGCGCCGACGCGGTCGGCGCCTACGGCAAGGCCGATGCGGGCACGCCGTGGATGGACCGCCTCGCCGCCGCGGGCGTTCGCTTCGAAGACGCCCACGCCCACAACGTGGTGACCCTCGCCTCGCACGCGAACATCCTCTCCGGCCGCTACCCGACGGACCACGGGGTGAGGGACAACTCGGGGTTCCGCTTCCCGGCCGGGATCGAGACCCTGGCCACTCTCCTCCAGGCGCGCGGCTACGCGACCGGCGCCTTCGTGAGCGCGTTTCCGCTCGCCTCGCGCTTCGGCCTCGCCCGGGGCTTCGACGTCTACGACGACAGCTTCGTCGATGCGGAGGCCCGGCCCGCCTTTCTCGAGCAGGAGCGGCGCGGTCCCGAGACGGTGGCCCTCGCGCAACGCTGGGTGGAGGCGCACGCGGACCGGCCCTTCTTTTGCTGGGTGCACATCTACGAGCCGCACGCGCCCTACGCGCCCGCCGAGCCCTTTGCTTCGCGCTTCCGAAGCGCCCCCTACCAGGGCGAAGTGGCGGCGGCGGACGCCGCGCTCGGGCCACTCCTCCAGCCCGTGCTCGACACCGCCGGCAAGGGCCGCACCCTCGTGGTCCTGACCGCGGATCACGGCGAGTCGCTCGGGGAGCACGGAGAGGCGACCCACGGCATCTTCGCTTACGAGGCCACGCTGCGTGTTCCCCTGATCCTCTATCAGCCGCGGCTGCTGGGGCCGCGGGTCGAGTCCCAGCCCGCCCGGCACGTCGATCTCCTGCCCACGATCCTCGATGCCCTCTCGCTGCCGTCGCCGACGGGACTTCCCGGCCGCAGCCTTCTCACGAGGACGGCGGCGGGGGCGGAGACGACGAGCTACTTCGAGGCCCTGTCGGGGCAACTCGACCGCGGCTGGGCGCCGCTGCACGGCGTCATCCGCGACCGGGAGAAGTACATCGAGCTCCCGATCCCCGAGCTGTACGAGCTGCGACAGGACCCTTCGGAGGTGCGCAACCAGGCCGCCGCCGAGCCGCATCAGCTCGAGGCGCTGCGCGCCCTGCTCGCACCGCTGCGATCCGCGGACCGGGGAGTCCGGCGAACGCCGGAGAGCGCGGAGACGCGAGAGAAGCTGAAGGCCCTGGGCTACGTGAGCGGAGCCGGTCCCACCCAGGCGCGCTACACCGAGGAGGACGACCCCAAGCGCCTCATCGCCCTGGACGCGATGTTGCAGGACGTCGTGCGCCTCTACACCGCGGGCGACCTTCCTGCCGCCCTCGTCCGGTGCCGAGAGCTCGTCCGCCGCCGGCCGCGGATGGCGATCTCGCTGCTCCACCTGGCCCACCTCGAGCGAGAGAGCGGGAACCAGGCCGCGGCGGTGGACGCGCTCCAGAAAGCTCTCGCGCTCAATCCGGGCGACACGGCGACCCTCGCCCTGCTGGGCGCGTACCTCACGCAAGCCGGGCGGGAGCGCGAGGCGGTGGACCTCCTCCAGGCCAACGCGCGAAGCGACGCGCCCGACGTCGAGGTGTTGATCGCGCGTGGCCTCGCGCTGGCCAAGCTGGGTCGTACCGAGGAAGCCCTTCAGTCCCTCGCTCGGGCCGGCGAGGTGGACCCCTCGAACGCGATGGTCCTCGTGAATGTCGGCACCGTCCACCTGATGAACGACGACCGCGATCGCGCGCGCGAGGCGTTCGAAGCGGCGCTGCGGAAGAACCCGCGAGTCGCGCGGGCGCACAGCTCTCTGGGCGTCGTCCTGGCCGAGAACGGCCGCGCGGAGGAGTCCATCGCGCACTGGAAGGCGGCGATCGCGCTCGATCCCCGGGAGAGCGGCAAGCTCGTGCCCCTCGGCCTCCTCCTCGCCCGGCGGGGCCAGGTGGCCGAGTCTCGGCGCTACCTCGAGCTGTTCGTGTCCTCGGCGCCCCCGGCGGCCTACGCGCAGGACATCGAGCGCGCGCGGCGCTGGCTGAGGAATGGGTCCGAGTAGTACTCCTATAGAATCGGATCTGGGTGCTGAGACGATCGATCGTGCCGCACGCTCTGTCCTGGGTCGCGGGCCTGCTCCTGTGCGGCGCGGCCTCGGCGGCGGAAGTCCCTTCCGACCCCGCCGCGGCTCTCGACGCGGCCATCGCGGCGGCCGAGACCAGCCTGCGCGAGGGCGAGCTCCAGGTCGCGGAGAGCCACTATCGCTCCGCCCTCCTGGAGGGTTGGCTCCTCCTGGGTGATCTCCAGGCCACGGAGGGGCAGCTGCCGCTGGCGCGCGTGTCGTACCGTCGCGCCTCGACGTCCGCGGTCGAGACGCGGCGCGCGCTTCGTTCCCTCGCCCTCGTGCACCTGCAGTCGGGCGAGGCGGCGGAAGCCGTGAGTCTCCTCACCGGCGTCGTCGGCCGCAGTCCCGAAGACGTCCCGGCTCGCCGAATGCTCGCGAAGGCCTTGACCGCCGCCGGGCAGCTCGAGCAGGCCGTGCAGGTCCTCGAAGAAGCCCACGCGGCCGCACCCGACGACCTGGAGCTGACGTTCGCGCTGGCCAGCGGCTATCTCCGCCTCAAGAAAGTGGAGGCGGCCGAGCCCCTCTTCGCGCGCATCGCGAAGGAGCGGCCCATTCCTCAGACCCACGTCCTCATCGGCCGCACCTATCGCGACTTCAAGGAGTACGAGCGGGCCCGCGTCGAGCTTCAGGCGGCGTTGAAGCAGGATCCGAGCGCGCGCCGCGCGCACTACTACCTCGGCACCCTGGGCCTCATGGCGGAAGGGCCCGTTCGTCTGGAAGAGGCGATCGCGGAGTTCCGCCAGGAGCTGAAGGTCAGCCCGGCCGATCCCCTGGCCAGCCTCCGTCTCGGCATCGCGCTGCTCGAGAGCCGTCGCCCCGCGGAGGCGCTGCCGGCCCTCGACCTCGCCTCGCGCTCGGATCCGCCGGAGGCGGAGGCCTTCCACTATCTCGGCCGCGCCCAGCTCGCGCTGGACCTCACGACGCAGGCCGTCACCTCCCTGCGACGCGCGCTCGAGCTCATCAAGGGCCCGCCCTTCGACGAGGTCCAGCGCGGAAGCGTCCACTACAACCTCGCCCTCGCCCTGCGCAAGGTCGGGGCGAGCGAGGAAGCGGCGACCCACTTCGCCGCCGCCGAGCTCGCCTCCGCTCACGTCGCGGAAAGCGCGCGCGAGCGCCTCAGCCGCTACCTCAGCGACAGCCTCGAGCCCGAGCCCACGGCCGCGGTGGACCCGTTCATGGAGGTCCCGCTGGTCGGCCTGGACGCGGCGGCGCGCTCCGCGCTCAAGCAACGCGCGACGACGGCCCTCGCCCGGGCCTACCTGAACCTCGGGGTGATGCAGGCCCAGGGCGAGCACTTCTCACGCGCGGCCGCGCACTTCGAGAGCGCGGCGGAGGTGGCGCCCGACTTCCCGAACGTGCAGTACTCGCTCGGCGTCGCCCATTTCAACGCGCGCGAGTTCGACAAGGCCACCGGGCCCCTCGCGCGCGCGCTGGCCCAGAGCCCGGACGACGCGGGCCTGAGGCGCATGCTGGCCGTCTCCTGGCTCAACGTCGAAGCCTACGACAAGGCCGCGGAGCTTCTGAAGGACGACGCCGCGCGCTTCTCGGACCCGTCGCTGGAGTACGCGTACGGCCTTGCCCTCGTGCGCAGCGGCCGCGCCGCGGAGGCGGAAGCGGTCTTCGCGCGCCTGCTCGCCCTGCACGGCGATTCGGCCGAGCTCGGCGTGGTGATGGGCCAGGCCCACGCGCAACAGGGTGACTACGAGTCGGCCATCGAGACGCTGCAGGCGGCGCTTCGCCGCAAGCCCGACGTGGCCGACGCCAACGCGACGCTCGGAGTCATCTTCTTGAAGCAGGGAAAGCTGCCGGAGGCGGAGGCGGCCCTGCGTGCCGAGTTGCGCAGCAACCCGAGCGACCTGAAGTCGCAGCATCATCTCGCCACCGTCCTCGACCTCGAGGGCCGGACGGAGGAGGCGCTGCCCCTGCTGCGCGCCGTGCTCAAGAGCAAGCCCGACTTCGCGGACGCGCGCTACCTGCTCGGCAAGATCCTGCTCGCGGGGGGCGCGGCCGGAGAAGCGGCGGAACACCTGGAGGCGGCGGCGCGGCTGGCGCCCGAGGACGCGAACATCCACTACCAGCTCGGGCAGGCCTACCAGAAGCTCGGACGGACGGACGAGGCCCAACAGCAGTTCGAGATCTTCCGCCAGATCAAGGACAAGCGTCGGGGGAGCACGAGTTGACACGCCTGCTTCGCGTCCTCGCCGTCCTCCTCGCGGCCGCCCCCGTCCTGGCCCAGACCGCGGCGCCCGTCTCGCCGGCTCCCGACATCAAGGCCATCCAGCGGCGCGCGCGCCAATACCTGGCGGAGAGCCGCGAGAACGACGCGGTGGCGGAGCTGCGCCGGGCGGCGAAGCTGGGGCCGCTCGATCGCGACCTGGCCCTCAAGCTCGCCAACGTCGAGCAGGCGGCGGGGAACCGGGCGCTCGCGGAAAAGCAGCTCCGCTCGGCGGCGGATCGCTTCAAGTCCGTGCAGGCCCTGCTGCAGCTCGCGCGCCTCCAGTCGGGGCAGGGAGACGCGGCGGGGGCGCTGGAATCGCTCACGCGCGCGCGCGCGCTCGCGCCGAACGCGGAAGACGTGCTGAGCGCGTCCGCCCAGGTCGCGCTGGCCGTCCGCGCGCCGCTGCCCGCGATCCTGGCCCTGGAGCCGCTGACGCGCATGTGCCCCACCGTGGCCCAGTACCCCTACCTCCTCGGGGTTGCCCTCCTGCAGGCGGGCGACATGCTGGGCGCGGTCGAGCCCCTGCAGCAGGCGCAGAAACTCGAGCCCAGTCGAGTGCTCACGCTCGTAGCCCTCGGGCTCGCCCTGAACGGCCGGAAGATGTACGCCGAGGCCAAGCCGGGCCTCCTCCGCGCCCTCGAGCTGGAGCCCGAGAACGTGGAGGCGACGGCCGCGCTGGCCGAAGCGGAGGACGGCCTGGGCGAGCTGCCGGAAGCGGAAGCACACGCGGAGCGCGCGCTGGCCAGGGCCAGCGGTCATGCCACCGCGAACCTGGTCATGGGAATGGTGCGGATGAAGCAGGAACGCTATGCCGAGGCGCGCGCGGCCTTCGAGCGGGCGATCGCCGGCGATCCCGGCTCTCCGAAGGCGTACTACCAGCTCAGCCTCGCCTACGCACGGCTCGGCGACGAGGCCGGCGCGCAGAAGCAGGTGGAGCTCTATCAGCGGAAGCTGCGGGAGATCGACGAGCAGGTGCATCGGCTGCGGACGGCGACCGGCATCTCGGACAACGGGGGGATGCGCCGGTGAAACGCGTCCTGAGCGTCCTCCTGGCCGCGCTGGCCGGATCGGTCGCGGCGCCGTCTTCCCCCGACGGCCCGGTGACGCTGCTCTTCCGCGACATCGGAGGCGAAGCGGGGATCACCTTCCAGCACCACTCGGCCCCGGAGAAGAAGTACATCGTCGAATCCATGAGCGGCGGGGTCGCGCTCTTCGATTTCGACCACGACGGGCTCGTCGACATCTACTTCGTGGACTCCCTGACCGTGGACACGGCCAAGGATCCGAAGGCGGCGCGCAGCGCGCTCTACCGCAACCTGGGCCACGGAAAGTTCGAGGACGTCACGGACAAGGCGGGCGTGGGACACCCGGGGTGGGGGATGGGCGTGTGCACGGCGGACGTGGACGGCGACGGGTGGGAGGACCTCTACGTCACCGCCATCGGCGGGAATCACCTCTATCGGAACAACCACGACGGCACGTTCGCCGACATCACGGAGCGGGCCGGCGTCGGCGGCGGCGGTTGGTCGACCGGTTGCGGCTTCGCCGACTACGATCGGGACGGCGACCTGGACCTCTTCGTCAGCCGTTACGTGAAGCTCGATCTCGACAACCTGCCCGAGTTCGGCAAGGGCAAGACCTGCGAGCATCGCGGCATCAAGGTGCAGTGTGGCCCCCGCGGCCTGCCCGGCATGACCGACCTCCTCTACCGCAACGACGGCAACGGCCACTTCACGGAGGTGAGCGAGGCGGCGGGGGTCTCCGACCCTCGCGGGTACTTCGGCCTCGGGGTCGCCTGGTTCGACGCCAACCAGGACGGCTGGCCGGACCTGTACGTGGCCAACGACTCCACGCCCAGCTTCTTCTACGTCAACCAGAAGAACGGCACCTTCAAGGAGGCCGCGTTCCCCATGGGCGTGGCGGTGAGCGAGGACGGCGCGGAGCAGGGCGGCATGGGCCTGGCCGTCGGCGACTACGACGGCAGCGGCCGGCTCAGCCTCTTCAAGACGAACTTCGCGGAGGAGTACAACAACCTCTACCACAACGAGGGCGATCACTTCACGGACGTGTCCTTCCGCTCGCAGACCGCGCCCAGCAGCCTGCCCTTCGTGGGCTGGGGGGCGGCCTTCCTCGACTACGACAACGACGGGCGGCTGGACATCCTCGCCGTCAACGGCCACGTCTATCCCCAGATGGACCAGGCGCGCCTGGGCGCGTCCGCGGGGTACCACCAGCGCAAGCTGCTCTACCACAACCGGGGCGACGGCCAGTTCGAAGAGGTGGCCGCCCGGTACGGGTCCGTCCTCACCGACGAGCGCGTCAGCCGGGGGATGGCCGTGGGGGACCTCGACAACGACGGCCGTCTCGACGTCGTGATCAACGACCTCGACGGCCGGCCCCAGGTCCTGCACAACGAGCTGGCCGATCGCGGCCACTGGCTGATCGTGAAGCTCAAGGGCAAGGCCCCGAACACGGACGCCATCGGGGCGGTGGTCAAGGTGAAGGCGGGGACGCGCAGCCAGATGCGTCTGGTCCAGAGCGGGACCAGCTACATCTCGCAGGAAGACATGCGGCGGCATTTTGGGCTGGGGGCGCAGCTGGAGGCGGATTCAGTCGAGGTGGTGTGGCCGGATGGGACGACGAGCCACGCCGAGAACGTCAAAGCCGACCAGATCCTGGAGATCGCGCAGGGACGTTAAGCCGGCCGGTTTCGTCTCGAATCTACTGATGACACACCGACCAAGCCACAACCTCTAATCTGCTAACCGCGGCGATCGCGCCAGATCTCTCCAGCCAACCAGCGTGAACCCCTTCGCCTTCAAGAAATCCCGGAACTGAGCTCCGCGCACGAGATCGAAATCGTTCTGCCGCCACTGCGCTCCCCAATCGGGGTGGTCGGAAGTCGCGCCTTGCATCTCCTCGTCGTCGTACGCCAGATGCACGATCAGCTCGTAGGCGCCGGGGGGAAGCGGGGAGAGCAGCTTCTGGTAGGCGGCCAGCCATCCGCTCGTGGTCCCGCCCGGCTCGAGGGCGACGACGCGATCGACGAGGGCGTCGTCGCGCCCGCCCTCGCCGGACCGTTGGAGGAGCAGGGGCAAACCATACGACGCCCCCAGGCCGCGATAGACGGCAAGCAGGGGCGCTGTCTGGAAGAGCGCGCCCATGTGCGAGTCGAGGTGGGAGAGGCGGATGCCCGCGGCGCGGGCGCGGTCCACCTGCGCGTGCAGCTCGCGCTCGACCTCGGCCGGCCTGGCCTGCGCGCCCACCGTCGTCTCCACGAGCGGGAAGTAGCCGTCCGCATCGACGAGGCTCGGCACTTCGTCGGCGGCGCTCAGGGGGCGCCAGCGAAACGAGGTCCATTCGCTGTTGAGCGCGAGGTGGATGCCGAGGTCGGCCTCCGGGTGCGTGCGCGCCCAACGCGCGACTTCGGGAAACCACGGACAGGGGACCAGGATGCTGGCCGACGTGACCCAGCCCTTCTCCAGTGCCTCGAACGTGGCGCGGTTCACCGAGTGGGACATGCCGAGGTCGTCGGCGTGGACGACGAGAAGGCGCGCGCCCGGCGGGTAGCCCAGGCGCTCGGGAATGCCCGGCGCGGGGGATTGCGCGTGGGTGAGCGCCGCTCCCGCGAACGCGGCGGCCAGGCCCACGCCCGCGGCGCCCAGGCCGCGGCAGCGGCCCACGATCACCTCACACCGCGATGCGCGCTTCGCGCAGGCGCAGCCGGAGCTGCCGGCGCGCCTCGCGGGAGGCCATGAGCAGGCTGCCCCAGAGGGGCGCTTCCTTGCCCAGCGCGGAGACGACGATCTCGAGCGGGGCGCGCGAGATGCGGGACACGACCTTGCGCACCTCGTGCACGAGCGGCTCCGCCTGTGCGAACAGCGCGCCGCCCAGGACGATGAGGGACGGATCGACCACCGCGCCCACGTTGGCCACCGCGATCCCGATGAGGCGCGCCGTCTCGTCGACGGCCTGATGAGCGGTGCGATCGCCCTTCAGGGCGGCCTCGAACAGCTCGGCCATCCAGCGCACGGGGTCGCCGTGCCCGCCGCGCGGCCAGCGGGCGGCGAGGCTCTGCAGGCCGGCGAGGGTCTCCAGGCATCCGCGCGAGCCGAAGTCCACGGAGAGGTACTGCGGGCCCATGCACATCACCGCGATCTCTCCCGCCATGAAATGGTGCCCGCGATGCAGCTCGCCGTCGATCAGCACGCCGGCGCCGATGCCCGTGCCCACGAACAGGAACACGCAGGTGTCGTGGCCCCTTGCCGCCCCGCGCCAGTGCTCGCCGATCACGGCGAGGTTGACGTCGTTCTCCACGACGACGGGCGCCTCCAGCGCGCGCTCGAGGGTGTCGCGCACGGCGACGTTCGTCCAGCCGCTGAGGTTCGGGGCCAGGGTCACCACCCCCCGGTCGTAGTCGACGACGCCGGGCACGCCCACGGCCACGGCGAGGAGCTTCTCCGGCGGCGCCGCCTCGTCACGCATGAGCGCGCGCACCGCCCCCGCCATACGGGAGAGCAGCGCTTCCGGCCCGATGCCGCCCGGAGTGGGGACGATGCGATGCGCCAGGGGCTCGCCGCGGAGGTCGGCCACGGAGAGGCGCGTCCGCGTCGGGCCGAGGTCGATGCCGGCCACGAACCCGTGCCGGGCATTGAACTCCATGAAGGCGGGACGGCGGCCGCCCCGGGACGGCCCCGCTCCCAGCTCGCGCACGACGCCGCTGCGGATCAGGTGGGAGACGAGCGTGCCCACGGTGGGCGCGGAAAGGCCGGTCGCCTCGATCAGCTCCGCGCGCGTGAAGCTGTCCGGCCGGTCCATCGCCACCACCAGCACGCGGTCGAGGTTGAGGCGGCGCAGATGGCCGGA